>CAKZRZ010000135.1 GCA_937918955.1 uncultured Arenicella sp. | reverse complement strand
GCCATAGATGCGGCCAACAATGCACTGTGCGCCGCCACACCTATCAACAACAAAGACCAACGCGGCGAGAGTCGCTCTGCCTGCGATATTGGTGCCTACGAATTTCAACAAGACACTTCGTCTTTTTTCGTAATTCCATTGCCCAACGGTAGATCGGTGGTTATCGAACTCTAGTGGTTTGGGTCAGATTCCCTTTTTAAATATCTATAACCGTGGTGCATTTAGGAAACAACGATATTCAAGTTATTAATATTGTTTCCAGTGCGTTTGTTAATTCATTGAATAACGGTTAACGCTGTTATTTTCGAGATCATGCGAGTGGCAAACCCTTTAAATGATTTAGCGTAATTTCGTCGAATCATAAATTGGTCACATAGCTGGGAAAACAAGGTTTCGATTCGTTTTCTGGCGTTACTGAATGATCAAGAAAACGGCTTTGGATTTAACTGGTTTTTACAGGCAGGCGTTGCCAGTTCAATTGAATTATTGTCGAATAAATCTTGCTGGTATTGACGGCTTAAATACCCTCGAGCCCCAATTAAGGCACAATTCGAAAACTGCGCTTTACCATCGTTCAAATAATGGATGTCGTGTACCGAAGCTTGAATAATATCAAAGGCTTTGAATACACCGCTCGCCGTGCATACAGCGTGTAACTTTTAGCCAAAGTAGTGTGTTTTTTGTGCTGTGCAATATCCGTGATTGGGCGATTTTTCGACTGTGTCACGACAAACTCTCGAACGCTTTGCACGAGAGAATTTACAGACCTCAACCGGCATACTATCAATAATATGATGCTCGCTAACTGCCGCAATTTGGTGAGCGATTGCCTGCCTGAATTCTTCAATTTTCAACGCCAATGAAACACGTCTGCGTTTGTAAACAGAGCGCTCAATTATCGGTTTTAGTTGATCGGGCAGTTAGATGAATAAGTTACGCTCAGAATCAATACCTAACGCCTGAGCTGCCAAGTTTAAGGCAATCAATTGCTTGTCAGTTAGCTCAGGTTAGTGCACCCGAGCCCATACTCAAGTGGCCATCTTTATATGCGACGCCCATCAGCTTGGGCAAACTGACGAAATGGGTATTGAGTTATTCGTCTGCCGAACGCAACAAAATCAACTTGCCGGCCTAGTAAGTTGACACAACTAGACTGGAATTGTCTCGCCTTGATAGTTCAGAGAAGGTGTTGGTGTGTTGACTATGCAGCATGTCGGTCATGGCTAATTTCTTCTTGAAAGATTGTTTGTGAATCTTGAGGCACTCTGATTAAGTTACTCCATATACTATAAAAAGTAACGATTGTTCTCAGACCGTATCATTCGAATTTATTGATAGAGATGGGTTCGTATCAGTGAGATTTTAAACCTCAAGTAGTACACTTAGCAAAATGAACTTTGACGACTACTTAGGATTAAAACAGGCCAACGCGCTCTATCGGAATATGCGTGCCTTGGTTATTAGCAGTGTCTTTGTGAATGTCTTGCTACTGCTTGTGATGTGGCCGCAGTTTAATAAGGTTACGCTGTTGATTTGGTTTGCAGTGTCAACTTTGGTGGCGCTTATTCGGTGGTGGTCGACAAAGTCATTCACTAGTGAGTCAACGAATCAAAATAACTACCGGCGACGACTTAGGATGCACACACTATGGTCAACTCTTAACGGCGTAACGTGGGGTGCGGCGGCCTTGCTTTTTCAAGACCCAAGTGCGCCCATTTACAGTGTGTTTCTTATTTGTGCTCTGACTGGTTATATATCTGTGACCATTCTCTCAAACACCCTTTATCTGCCTCAATTTTACGGTTTTGTTTTTTCAGCCACTTTAGCGTTTATTTTAAGTTATCTCATTTTAGGCAGTAGTTTCTACGCTGTGCTTTGTGGTTACGCCATTCTTTATTCGTCTGTGATGTTGGTTTTTGGACGTATTGCCAATCGAAATTACATTGATTCTAAACGCTTAGAATTCGAAAATAGTGAGCTATTGCTAAAAGTAACTCAGGAAAAGCAGCTCGTTGATAAAGCGAACGCCGACAAAAACCAGTTTTTAGCCGCCACCAGTCATGACCTACGCCAACCACTGCACGCCATGGGGTTGTACATTGATGCATTAGAGCCGCGCATGCAGGATTCTACTGACGCCGAAATCGTTAGCAAACTAAAACAGTCTGGTCAGGCACTCAATGACCTATTGTATGGTTTACTCGATATTTCTCGTTTGGATGCGGGTGTGTTGAGCAATAAACCTCTACACATTTCGCTCGCCGATACAGTTGAACGTTTGTTAGAAGAAGTCGAACCTCAACTGCTAGAGTCGCGCTTAGAACTACGGGTTGAAGTAAGTGATCAACACTATGTTTACGCCGACCCAGTGCTTCTTACGCGTGTTGCGCGAAACCTACTCAGCAACGCGATTAAGTATACAGAGAAGGGTACTATAAAGATTTCTAGCGCGCGAACTGCAGGCAGCTCTGATCGAAACTCTGGTTCTAAGACAGAGCTAGCTATTGAAGATACGGGAGTAGGGGTACCAGAAGACAAAATCGACTCTATTTTTTCAGAGTTTACCCAGCTACAAAACCCTGAGAGAGATCGCAATAAAGGCTTAGGTTTGGGTCTTTCGATTGTTCGTCGGTTATGTGAACTACAAAATATTGACTATCGATTTCACTCTCAAGAGGGGAAGGGAAGCTGTGTGACCCTCAGCTTAGCGAACGGTGATAAAGCTCTTGCGCCATTAAAGGTCAAGTCAAAAAACTCGATAGTCACTAACCGTGCTATTTTAGTGGTCGATGACGAGCAAGCAATTCGAGATGCGATGTCTATGATGATTCAGTCTTGGCAATGTATTGCCTTAATTGCATCGAGTCAGCTAGAAGCACTAACACTGATTCACGAACATAATGATTCGATAGATTTGATTATCAGTGACCTTCGCTTACGAGAAAATGAGAACGGAGTTGAAGTTATCGGCGCCATACGCGAGGAGCTTAATCATGAAGTGCCGGCCATTGTGTTAACGGGCGATACCGCGGTAGAACGCATCGAGCTAGCTCAAGCGGCAAACGTTGTTTTAATGCACAAACCTATCGAAGCAGAAGCTTTACGTGAGCAAATAGCATTGCTTATCGCGCCTCAATAGCCAGCTTACTCAATCAGAGCCTGCTCCAAACCGGCCTTTATTGCCGCCGTACGATTTTTGGTGTCCAGCGCTTTAAACAAAATCGATATATGTGATTTAACTGCCGACTCGCTAATACCCAGTATCGACGCAATTTTTAGATTGGTATGGCCTTTGTGCATTAGTTCAAGCACTTCTATTTGCCTTGGCCTCAGGCCAGCAACACTTATCTTGGGTGGGCTTTTAGCATTATGTTTGGGATTACACGCCGCCCAGTTGATTGACTCACTCCAGTCATACGGTAAAAACAAATCGCCGTTCAACACCTTTTTAATTGCCGCCACCATCTCAGCCGACGGTAAACTTTTGGGAATGTACCCGCGTGCGCCCAAACCTAATGCATGCTCAACGTCGGGCAATTCCTCATTGCCAGATACAAACAATACTTTGATGTGAATACACCGTTTATTCAGTGCTTGTAAAAATTCAAAGCCGGTTAAGTTCGGCATATTGACGTCGATCAACAGCAGGTCAAATGATTCTAGCCACTCCGGCTTAGCCAATGCCGCTTGCGCGCTGTATTCAGTGGTTACTGTTAAAGCATCATCCATTTGCCGAAGCAACACACTCAGGCCATCAGCGAATAGGCGATGGTCGTCAATAATCAAGACTGTTTGTTGGGC
>CAKZRZ010000134.1 GCA_937918955.1 uncultured Arenicella sp. | reverse complement strand
CTGGTTCAGTTAATATTTCAAGTAATTATGTTGCTGTTGGAGGCTTCTCTGGGACAACCTTGAAATTTACTTCAACCTCGAATTGTTCATTTGTTAAGGTAAGAGCTTACTGATAATAAAGTTTACCGTGTGCGGCCGACTTACGATCACTCTTGAGTCGGTCGCTTCCGTGTCTGATTGATTACTTTTAACCAAATTCTATTTTAGAGCATTACCCGTGGTGCATCTAGGGTCTCGAGTGTGAAGTTGAAAAGCAAGTTGCTCCTGAGCAATAAGATTTACCAATGATTTTTCGACAAAATACTCAATGAAATGAGCTACATAGTTCGAGTTAGAGTAACGTTAATCTGGCCTAAGGAGAACCGGTTAAGCGAGTCGTTCTAACATCGGGAAGCGGCTCACACTTTTTCTCTTTAACACTGAATCAGGTTCGGCAATGCTGTAGATGTGCTTGATGCCATGCCGAGCAGCCGATTCCAATACGGCTTCACTATCATCTATAAATAGTGTTCGCGCTGGGTCGAACGGCTTGTTGTTATGAAGCCTATGCCAAAACGCTGCGTCTTCTTTAGGGTGATCGAGCTCGTGAGAGCAAATCATTTGATCGAAATATTGGTCAATATTGGTTTTCAAAATCTTCAATTCTAAGATCTTTCGATGCGCGTTAGTGACCATACGCACATCATCACACTCTTGCTGGCAGCGTTTCAGAAACATTTCAGCCGTCGGGCGCCAGCCAATCTTATGTGCAACCTGGCCCTTCAGTTCCATAATGTCTAAGCCAAGTGCATCACTCCAAAAGTTCACGCAATACCAGTTCAGCGTTCCTGCATGATGATTCAACATATCCGTCAGCTTGGCCTTGGCTTCTTCGATCATAAAGCCATTACGAGTCGCCCAAACGCTGGGCATGTACTCAAGCCAGAAATAGCTATCAAAATGAAGATCCAGCAGGGTGCCGTCCATATCCAGCAGTACTGTATCTATATTTTGCCAATCGAATTGCATGCGAGCGATTATACCCAATCTGTGCTTAAATACGCTTATGGAATTACAGTTTACAAAAATGCATGGCTTGGGTAACGACTTCGTGGTGCTCGACTTCACCGAACAGGTGATACCACTTAGTAAAGCCCAAGCGGCTCATATCGCCGACCGCCACTTTGGCGTGGGATGCGATCAAATCTTGATTGTCGAGCGTTCAGAAAAATTAGGCATTGATTTCAAGTATCGTATTCTCAATGCCGACGGCAGCGAAGTTGGTCAGTGCGGCAATGGCGCGCGTTGCTTCGTGCGGTATGTACACGACAAAGGCCTGTCAGATAAAAACCCCATAACGGTTGAGACTCTAACCGGGCAGATGACCTTAAACCAAGACCTCAATACGAACTTGGTTACCGTCGACATGGGAGCGCCACGCTTTGAGCCTGCCGAGATTCCTTTGAATGTCGATCAACGCTCTAGCGTTTATATCCTCGAGCATGAAGGCGAAGAATTTGAGTTCTCGGCCTTATCAATGGGTAACCCGCATGCGGTGTTGTTAGTTGATGATGTTTGCACGGCCCCTGTATTGGAACTTGGCGCGGCATTAGAACCGCACACTATTTTCCCTGAAAAGGCCAATATCGGCTTTATGCAGATCAATAGTCGCAGCGACATTAGTTTGCGCGTATTTGAACGCGGTTCGGGCGAGACCATTGCATGCGGTTCGGGCACTTGTGCTGCGGTGGTCGCAGGCATACAGCTTGGCAAGCTCGATAACAGAGTAGTCGCTCATTTAACTGGTGGTGATCTAACAATTGAATGGGATGGCGAGGACAAGAATGTGATGATGACCGGCCCTGCAGAAACGTCCTTTGAAGGCACTCTAATTTTATAATTTGAATATCAATATGAATAACGATCTTGATAGTACTCTTAATAGCGACGGCGCGATTAATTCTGAAACCCAATCTGAATTTAGCAAAGCTGATTTAGTTGGCTTTTTGGAGAAAAACCCAAATATATTTCAGCAGTATCCTGAGCTGCTAGAGTTGATTAGCTTATCCGACAGTCGAGGTACAGCCTCTTTGTTAGAGCGCCAAGTAGCGATGATGAAAGAGCGCTTGAGCGAGCATAAGAATCAACAGTCGCAATTCATACAAGTGGCGCGAGAGAACGAGCAAATCAGCGATAGTTTTACGCATGTTATCTGCCAGATGATCGGCTTTACTAATCTGTCGCAATTTGCCACCGAGTTTCCGACAGAGTTACGTAAAACGTTTAAGATTGATGAGGTGTCGTTTAAAACTGCACAAGCGGCGTCAAGGCGTCAAGGCGATAGTGAAGCCTATGACGATGCAATTCGGCGCATGCTGAATAATCGCGCGGTCTGCGATAATCGCTGGCCGAGCAATATCATGAATTTGTTTTTTAGTAGCAATGTTAACTCCGCTGCGTTAATCCCGATGCGCTCCTTGCAGAGTGAAGAGCCGTTGGGCGTTCTGGCTTTAGGCTCACAAGACCCTGAGCGCTATACCAACGATTTAGGCACTGCGCATCTAGACCGACTTGGTTTGATGTCGGGTCTTTGTCTTGCTCGTTTACAACCTGGTTCGGCATAGAAACTCATCGGCCATGAGTGCTAGCGCGCAAGATTACATTGACTCGTATCTCGAGGTATTGAGTGTAGAGCGGCGCCTATCGCAGCACACTATCAAAGCGTATCGACGCGACTTTAAAAAGCTCACAGATTTCTGTGATCAACGCGGGCTGATGCTATGGCAAGGCTTATCGAATCATATCGCGCGATTGTTTTCAGCAAGCTTAAATGCCAAGGGCATGCACGCTAAGAGTATTCAGCGAATTTTATCGGCCTGTCGAGGTTTGAGTGCTTTTTTGATTCAACAAGGGCAACTAGAAGCCAATCCATTCGACGATGTTCGCGCGCCCAAAGCTGAAAAACGGTTGCCTAAAACTCTAAATGTTGATCAAGTCACTTCCTTGGTTGAGATCGATTTGAATGACCCTCTAAGCTATCGCGATAAAGCCATTTTAGAATTGTTTTATTCTTCAGGTTTACGCTTGGCAGAACTTTGTTCGCTTGATTTAAATGACTTGGATTTACCCGAGCAACGTTTGAGGGTGACGGGCAAAGGCAACAAAACGCGCGAGTTACCAATTGGTAGGCAAGCCGACAAAGCCATTCGAAATTGGCTGATTCAACGAAATGCGCTACCCGTTAAAGATTTTCAAGCCTTGTTTATTTCAAAGCACGGTAATCGCATCAGCCTACGAAACATTCAGGCACGTGTGAAGTTTTGGGCGGCTAAACAAGGCATTGAAATATCTGTAAGCCCACATATGTTGCGACACTCGTTTGCTAGCCACCTACTCGAATCAAGCGGTGAATTGCGTGCGGTGCAAGAGTTGTTGGGTCACGCGAATATCAGCACTACCCAAATCTATACGCATCTGGATTTTCAACATTTAGCGCAAGTGTATGATGATGCGCATCCGCGTGCTAAAAAAGGCAAAAGTAAATAGCTAGGTTGTTCATTTATGAAGCAATATACAAATATCGCAAAGAGCTTGCATTGGTTGGTGGCAGGTTTAATTATCAGTCAATATGTATTGGCTGAGTTGGCCGAAAGCGCCAAGAAAAATGATCAAATTCTTGACCAACTAGCGCTCTTAGCAAATCATAAGTCGATAGGGATAACCATCCTAGTACTCGCACTTATTCGTTTGGTGTATCGATTTAAAAACCCAGCGCCGTCATTGCCCTCGTCGATGAGTGCATGGCAGATTCAAGCCTCAAAAGCATCACACTTTCTTTTGTATGGCTTACTGTTTGCTTTGCCGATTACAGGTTGGTTAATGTCGTCCGCCAAATCCTATTCAGTCAGTTATTTTAATCTTCTGGCTTTGCCAGACTTTATCGCGCCCAATGAACGCTTGGCCGAGCAGCTGCAGGCGGCACATTATTATCTTGGCGAAGCTTTGTTTTACATCGCCTTGCTGCACATCGCTGCAGCATTAAAACATCACTTTATGGATAAAGATGATGTGCTTAAAAAAATGTCTAGCAAGCTTGCCTATGTGGTTTTTATTCTAGCCAGCGTTGCTGTTATTCTAGTTTTTGGGCGCTTGTTTAATTCAGAGACACCTGAATCATCTCCCGCGCCTGCGCAAAGCACGCAGGCCAAGCCCAGTGAATTCGGTCTTAGTTCACTCGATCAATGGAATATCGACTATGAGCAAAGCTCGATTAAATTTATTGGTGATCAGGCTGGCGCGCCGTTTGAAGGCGAGTGGCAGCAATGGACGGCGGCGATTCAATTTGATCCTAACAATCTCGCAGATTCTCGCTTTGATGTGACCATTGACCTCACCTCTGGCTTTTCCAACGATCAAGAGCGTGATGACACGATTCGTTCAGAAGAGTTTTTTGATGTGGAACAGTTTCCCTCGGCGAGCTACCAGGCAGATGCTTTTTCGGCCAGCGATGATGGTTTTGTAAGCCAAGGTCAATTATCAATCAAAGGTATTGGCGCGCTTGTGCCTCTCGAGTTCACCGTTACCAATTTAGAGCAAGGTGGCCAACTACTCATTGGCAAAGCCGAGCTTGATCGTTTTACTTGGAACATCGGTACGGGGCAATGGCTTGATACTACGTGGGTTGGTCAGCAAGTTATTGTTGAAGTGCGTGTAGAGACAAAGCCCTAAGTGCTGCTAGCTACTCCGAACAAAATTAAACCGCTGAAATAAGCCGTCAACGAGATCACTATGAGCATTGAATTACTCGCCAATATTATTGGCTTAATCGGCACAGCTTTGGTTGTAGGCACTTACTTTTTAATGCAGCTAAACAAGCTGGACCCGAAAGGCTTGAGTTTTAATCTGCTGAATTTATGTGGAGCGACCTTCTTGCTGTTTAGCTTGCTGGTCCACTTTAATCTCGCCAGTTTTATTATCGAAATATTCTGGATCGCTGCGTCGCTTATTGGCATTTTTAACTATTGGCGAAGTAAGCGAGTATCGTGAGGTTAGATTAGAATCTAGGAAGTACCTTCAGATCAAGCCCACCATCTTTTAGCGTTACGTCGCTGACCGATAGGTATTTGATTGGCAGAATTTTCTCATTAGCTTGCTCAACCTCTGCGCCGAGTTGCCTAAGAGAGCTGTTAGAGATTGGTATCGCGCCAACTTTGATATGAAAGTCATCTTTAATTGCAATGCCACCATTGCGCGCAATCGGTGTTCCATAAACGGTCACGGCAACTTTCGAGTCTTTTAAAAAAAAGAAAAACTTATCAAACTTTTCCACCGCTTCACGGGCTTTGGGTTCGACTTTCTCAAGTTTGTCCAGATTGATGATTGCGCTAATCTCGATTTGATCTTCATGCAAAAACGCTTTTACCGCATCGCTTACAGCAAGTAGCTTCTGGCCATCTTCATTTGATTTCAAACTGGCTAACATAATGGCGTTGAACTCTGTTTCGTCAAAGCTGACTTTACCGTTTAATACTTGCCCAACTTTATCGCCTAAAAATTGTGACACGCCCTTTTTCTTGATCGATTCACTTAAAGCTTCGGCGGCTTTATCTTCTTGCGAAACGTCGTCTTCAAACCAGGTTGGCAAGCTTTGCGCAGAGTACCACGCGTAGCCCGCAAGCGCGGCAACAATAAGAATTAAGAATGCGAAAAATCTAAACATAAAAATGTATCTCTAATAGCCAATAAGTCGGGTCTAGACTGTTAGCTAACATAAGCCTCTAGCTTGTTTGAGCTGTTTGTTTTGAACTGAGTTTATGCCGGCGTTTATGTTGCATAAAGTCGATGAGTAGTTTGAGTCCGACGATAACGGCTAACAAGGCGGCGGTCGACCCAAATTTGTCGATTGCAACGGCGCCTAAAATTAAACCGGCATGCATGGCCAATATTTGCCCATAGGGCCGAGCCATCATATCGCGGTTTGTCAGTGAAAATATTTCGCCACGCAATATAAAGTGTTCAATGAATGACACCAAATGACTGAGCGCTAAGGCGACAATGCCCAGCAAAATTACCGAACCATGTAAGTCGATAAAGCCTATTAGTACTGCTGCACCTTCGGCGAAGAGTTCTAAGGGGCCAAAACCTAGATCGCCAAAATAAGCGCTAGCATCAATTTCACCGAGGTCTAACAGATCCCACAGCAATAAGCCGTGCCCCGAGCAAAACAGCCCATAATGCAATACAAAAAAGAAGCACAAGAACAGTTCATTAGGACGCATTGCTCGGGCAGCCAAAATAAGCATTTTGACTAAATTGAATGCGCCGATAATTAGATTTTCAATCCAGAACAAGGCGAGTATGAGACTCGCATCCCAGCCATAAAATAGAGCGCCAACAAGTGGTACTAGGTTCGCCGCTATTAGGGCTAGTAATGAAAATGAGCGTATCATTTGAGTGATCTATTTTATTGAGGCCTTAGAGCCATCATCATTGACGCAAACGAAGGTAATATTATTTTCGAACAAAATCGCGTCTGAATCAGTATTGTAGCGAGCTCCGTAAACCTTCACGTTGTAGGTTACAGATGTATTGCCTACACGAGTTTTATGGCAATCAAAATTGAGAATTTGGCCTTCTCGAATGGGGTGTTTAAACTCAACATGATCGAGCCCAATAGTCACGAAGTGCTGGCCAGGAAAGTCTAGGCTTACTCGAATGTAGGCGATTTCGTCGATCCATTTTAGAAGCGTACCGCCAAAAAGGCTGCCGTAGTCGTTCAGGTCGGCTGGAAGAACGATTTTATAGTGATGCATGTGCGTCCAAGATTAATAGTCATTGTTTAGCTAGCTTAGTGTTTTAGCAAACAGTAAGTACCCCATTTCAGGCAAAATAGCACGATTTTTAAGCAAGTGCTTATCTGCTTGAGCTATAGGCGGTATACTTAATGCATGAAAAAAACACCGACCGACATTCGCCTGCATAGTAAATCAAGGTTGTTGGAAGTGACGTTCACCGACGAAACTTTCATGCTACCTTGTGAATACCTCAGAGTGAATTCGCCTTCGGCTGAAGTTAAAGGTCACGGGCCTGGTCAGGAAGTGTTGCAGTTATCAAAAGAAGACGTCAACATTGTCTCAATTGAACCTGTTGGCAATTATGCCGTGCGTTTAATCTACACAGACTCACATAGCTCAGGTTTGTATACTTGGGATTACTTGTATGAGCTAGGTCAAAATCGATATTCTAAGTGGCGCGACTATTTGGGTCTGTTGAAAGACGCATGTCATGATCGCGAGCCTCAAGAAAACGATAAATATCTAACTTAAGACTTAACTCCTTTAACCCAATGGGTTTACCAATGTCAGAAACACAAAACAAGACACACTTCGGTTTTCAGGAAGTCGACGAAGATCAAAAACAAGGCATGGTCAAAAGCGTGTTTCGCGCAGTTGCGAGCAACTACGATGTGATGAACGACGCCATGTCGATGGGCGTTCACCGTGCATGGAAGTGGTTTGCGGTTGCACAAAGTGGCGTTCAAGCCGGCGATAAAGTGCTTGACTTAGCCGCTGGCAGTGGTGATTTATCACTTAAGTTCGCGAAAAAAGTGGGCGAAGAAGGCCAAGTTATTGTTACCGACATAAACGAGGCCATGCTCGAGGAAGGCCGAAAACGTCTAACCGATCAAGGTATCGCCGGGAACGTAAATTACTGTTTGGTTAATGCAGAGCAACTACCGTTTGATGACAATAGTTTTGATTGTATTTCTATTAGCTTTGGCTTGCGTAATGTAACGCGCAAAGAGATCGCGCTTGAATCAATGTATCGCTGTTTAAAACCGGGTGGTCGAGCAATCATTTTAGAGTTTTCACAGCCGACCAATGAAACGTTTCGTAAAGTGTATGACGCTTACTCATTTAACGTGATCCCTAAACTTGGTGAGCTTATTTCGAACGACCGCGACAGCTATCAATATTTAGTGGAGTCTATTCGCAAACATCCGCCACAAGAAGAGCTAAAGCAAATGATGCTTGATGCTGGCTTTGATCGGGTGCGCTATCACAATCTAACGGGCGGTGTCGTGGCGCTGCATGTTGGCTACAAGTACTAGTTAACCATGTTGCTAGATTTAATTGAAATGGCCAGCAATAAAACGCTGGAGCATGACCCTCAAACTCAAGAGCGATTAGAAAAGCTTCAAGGTAAAACGATGACCTTGAATATCAAATCGATAGGTCAGTCTTTGTCGATCTCGCCGCATAAAGAAGGCTTGGAGTTTAGTCAAACCACGCCTGAGCAAGTTGATGTAACCTTAAGCGCAACGCTCAGCGCGATGGTGAAGATCTCGCGTGACGGTATGGAAAATGCCGAGCTTGAGCCAGGCGAATTAGAAATTTCTGGAGACCCTATTGTTGGGCAGCGTTTTGCGCAAGTTATTTCGGATTTAAACATTGACTGGGATGCCCTCTTAGCCGAGCACATTGGCGAATCGCCGGCAAAGGTTGTGAGCTACGCGGCGCAGCAAGCGAAAGAGTTTGCTGACGATTCTAAGATTAGGTTCAAAGAGTTTATCAGTACACTGATTAAGGAAGACATGGCGGTCGTTGCCGATAAAAATCAGGTCGAAGAGCATCTTGATGATGTTGATAACTTGCGTGCAGATGTTGATAGGTTGCACGCACGGCTACAGAGAATTAAGGCCAAGTTCTAAGTGGCGAAGACTAGCGTTAAGACAGCGCCTAAAGTGCGCTCACCGATAAGTCGTTTGTGGCAGGTCCGACAGGTCGCCAAGAAATATGGCTTGGCTTCATTGCTTGATGAGCTTAGCTTGCCTAAGTCTGCTCGAGCAATTGCTTACCTAGCTCTCGGCTCAAGAACTTCTAGCCCTCGGGCGGAGCTAAAAGAGCCGCGAGGTGTACGCATTCGTCAGGCTTTGGAAGAACTCGGGCCAGTGTTCGTAAAGCTTGGTCAAACGCTTTCAACGCGCCCAGATTTATTACCAGAAGACATTGCCCTTGAGTTAGCGAAGTTACAAGATCAAGTGCCTCCATTTGATTCGGATGAGTCTATGCGCATTATTCGTGCAGCCTACGGTGAGTCTTTTGATGACATTTTTGAATCAGTTGACGAGGAGCCTTTGGCATCGGCCTCTGTAGCGCAAGTTCATACCGCGACGCTAAAAGAAGGTTTAGCAATTGAAGGCCAAAACGGTTTAGCTAATCGAAACGTGATCATCAAGGTGCTGCGTCCCGGTATTGAAGCTGTTATTCAAAGCGATTTGCAAGTGATGTATCGCTTTGCCGGCTTCTTGCAAAAGTACTGGTCGCGCGGTAAGCAGTTCAAACCGCTTGACGTGATTTCGGAATACGATCATACAATCCATGGAGAGCTCGATCTACGTATTGAAGCAGCCAATGGCGCGCGCATGGGCGCTAATTTTGAAGACAGCGACCTAATCTACGTGCCACGTATTTACTGGGACTACACCATGCGAAACGTACTGGTGATGGAGCGCATTTATGGTACTTCGATACGCGAAATAGACACCCTTAAAGAAAAAGGCTACAGTATGAAGTCGCTCGGCGAAGACGGAGTGCACACTTTTTTCAAACAAGCTTTCGAGGATAACTTCTTCCACGCAGACATGCATGCAGGCAATATTTTTGTTTCCGATGAAGGCAAATGGATTGCAATAGATTTTGGCATCATGGGCACTCTTGATGAACAAGATAAACAGTATCTCGGACAAATGCTGCTAGGCTTTTTCAATCGTGATTATCAGTCGATAGTGCAAGCGCATTTGCGCGCCGGCTGGGTTCCTGTAGATACCAATGCCGCTGAGTTCGAGCAAGCGATTAGAGTGGTTTGCGAGCCAATTTTCGCTAAGCCAATCAGCGAAATTTCATTTGGCAATGTCTTGATGCAGTTGTTTCAAACTGTACGACGTTTTGAAATGCCGGTGCAGCCGCAACTGGTATTGCTTTACAAAACATTGCTGAATATCGAAGGTTTAGGCCGACAGCTTTACCCTGATCTAAATCTGTGGGACACGGCTAAACCCTACCTCGAAGGCTGGATGAAAGAGCAGCTTTCGCCTAAAGGCTTACTTGAAGATCTACAGCGCGATTGGCCTCATTGGCGAGCAATGTTGCCTGAGATCCCTGCTTTGCTTGCAAATATGATCGAGAAACAAAAGTCCGATCATTTGAAGAGGCAAAACCCAGCACCTACTAGCTTTCAAGCAAAGCTTGGTATGTCTGCTACCTCGCTTGGAATTGTTCATAGCATAGCCTCGCAACATTCGTCGCTAGCTAACCTGCCGCTAGCGCACATAGGCCCTTGGGTTGCGGCTGTTGGTATCGGTTTGATAGTACTTAAAAAGTAATTCTAAACTAGAAAGATTCTACTAGCTCTCGTTGAATAAAGAGGCGACAGACTCTTATCGGGGCTGAATTTCTCGCAAATGCATTGCCACTGACCACCGCGCTGCTAGCCAGCCGAGTAGTGTGCCGATCAATAGCACCGCTATAATCTCAAGCGGGCTTACTTGGTGTACCAGCGCATTAACCTTATACAATTCGGCCAGTTTCGAAACAGGCTCTTCGACTAAGTTTGCTGCCAACAATAAAAACCCGAGCGAGATGCAGGCTCCAAGAAAGCCGAATAGCGCACCGTAGTATAGAAATGGCCGTCGGACAAAGGTGTCTGTGCCACCAACTAATTTGGTGATTTCTATTTCATCACGGCGATTGAAGATAAGTAGTTTGATGGTATTGCCGACAATCAAAACCAAACCTAAGCCAAGTAAGGCGCTAAGTAATACCGACACTCGACTAAAAACTTGCAGCATGGCATTGAAGCGTTCAGTCCAATCTAAATCGAGGCGAACTGACTCGATGCCGTCGAAGGTTGATAACTCCTCTTTTAGTGCGAGCAGCTTTTCAGGTTTAGCAGAAGCGCGATCTGGCATAACAACAATCGAAGCTGGCAGCGGGTTTTCGCCTAGAAAGGCCAATTCTTGTTGCAAGCTAGCGTTGTTATCGCTGAGTAAGCGATATTCTGCAAGCGCTTGATCAGGCGTAATAAACTCCGCGAGTTCAATCGATGGGTGCAATTGAATCTCTTCAAAGATTAATTGTGCGGTGCTGTCGCTGCTGTTTTTTTGCAAAAAAATGCTAATTTGTGGCCGACCTTGCCAATTACTACTCAAGCTTTGTGCACTTTTAAGTGTGACGTAAAGCAAGCTGGGAAGTAACAGGGTAATCGCGATCACTAACAAGGTATTGATTGTAGCCATCGGTGTGCGGCGCATGCTTCCGAGAGTCGAAAACAATACCTGTAGATGACGACTAAAGTAGGCGCTCATAGTGAGGCCTCTTCATTTGATGAATCGTTTTTGGGTGTGTCTACTAATTCACCATCATGCACCAATTCGCCATCATGCAATTGTAGGGTGCGTTTTCCGAGTCGTTCGACTTGGCGTAGGTCGTGTGTTGCAATTAACACTGTGACGCCAACACGGTTGAAGTCAGAGAATATATCGATGATTTCGTTTGATAGGCTTTCGTCTAAATTGCCTGTGGGCTCATCGGCCAACAGAATGTTGGGTCGATTGATCACTGCTCTAGCAATGCCAACGCGTTGCTGTTCACCGCCAGAAAGTGTAATGGGTAATTGCTTTTCTTTTCCAGCTAAACCGACTTTGCCTAAGGCCGCTCGAACACGCTTTTTGATTTCGTCATGCGGCATGCCGATTACGATAAGAGGCAAGGCCACGTTATCGAACACTGAGCGATCAAAGAGCAATTTATGGTCTTGAAAAATCACACCAATCTCGCGTCGCAGTGCAGGTACCTTACTCGGTTTTAAACGACTCAGGTTTTGACTGTCGACAATGATCTGCCCAGAAGTCGGTTTTTCAATGCGCGTAATGAGCTTGAACAATGTGCTCTTGCCCGCACCTGAATGGCCAGCTAAGAACGCCATTTCACCACTGGCCAAATCAAAGCTCACGTCTTTGAGTGCTTCATGGCCATTAGGATAACGTTTATTTACATGACTTAGCTTAATCATTTGAACGAGTATCGATTGAGACGCCTAGGCCTCGTTTCCTATTTGGTTAGTGATATCTGGAATTAAGGCATTGGAGAACTCTTTGGCATTAAATGGTTTTAGATCCATGTAGCCTTCACCAACGCCAATATAACGGATTGGTAAGCCGTATTTTTGGGTTAGAGAGATAGCCAAACCGCCTTTGGCCGAGCCATCAAGCTTTGTCAGGCAAACGCTGGTTACGCCGACTGCCTTCTGAAAATGTTCTAATTGCGACAAAGCATTTTGACCCGTACCAGCGTCCAGTATTTGCATTACTTCATGAGGCATGGACGGATCAAGATTACTTAATACGCGATTGATCTTTTGCAGTTGCTCCATTAAGTCTGACTGTGTGTGCAATCGGCCAGCCGTATCGATGATCAGTACTTGGCTGCCTTTGACGATGGCAGAATTGAGCGCGTCGTAAGCAACCGCCGCCGCATCAGCGCCGTGTGCTTGCGCTACCACGGGAATATCCATTCGTCGGCCCCATTCTTGCAATTGCTCTACTGCAGCGGCTCGAAAAGTGTCGGCTGCTGCGAGCATAACGGTTTTACCCTGATCACGAAACTGTTTAGCGATTTTTGCGGTAGTAGTGGTTTTACCAACACCATTAATGCCTACCATGAGCATTACATAGGGGCGTTGATGCAGCACATCCCAAGGTTGTTCCGCTGGCTTCAGCACGCTAGCGATCTCAGCTCTTAGGCCAGCGATAACCCCAGGCGCATCTTGGATTTTATCGCTCTTAACTCGTTCACGGAGTCGTTCAACAATTTCCAGACTGGCTTCAACACCGATATCGCTAGTAATTAGAACCTCTTCAAGCTCATCGAATAGGTCGTCGTTGATGTCAAAAGAGCCTTTGAATACATTGCCTATTTTACCCATCAGGCTAGTACGGCTTTTGTCTAAGCCTTCTTCTACGCTTACTGGTTCGCTCGACTCTTGTTCTGTTTTGTCTTTATTGCGGCTAAAAAAGCGCGCAAAGCCCGAGCGCTTCTTCTCTTCAGGCTTTTCTTTCGCTTGCTCAGGCTGTAGCGCCTGCTCAGGGGTGTTGGATTCGGTCATTCTTTTGTCATGCTGTGGTATTGTTTGGCGAACTCGCCGTCCGATTAACCGTATTGTAGGGATTGCCGAAAAAATCACAATGAAAGCACGCACTAAAACAAACTCGATTCGCCTAATTGCTGGTAAATGGAGGGGTCGACGCTTGCCAGTGCTCGATCACGATGGATTACGCCCAACAACCGATCGCGTTCGAGAAACACTATTTAATTGGTTAATGCACGATATCGCTGGGGCTAGATGTTTGGACGCGTTTGCAGGCTCTGGCGCGCTCGGATTAGAAAGTTTGTCTCGAGGTGCCGAGCACGTTAGTTTTATCGAGGCCGATCGAAGAGTCGCCGCGCAACTGCAAAGTAATTTAAGCCTGCTCGACGCACGTGAACGCTCAGAGCTAATAACTCAAAGCGCGATCAATGTCTTGCGTCGGCGCCCTATCAAGCCGTTTGACGTGGTGTTTCTGGACCCGCCATTCGAATCAAGTTTTTTAGCGCAGACGTTCCCGCTTTTGGCCGAAAACGACTGGCTTAATGACAGCGCCTTGATCTACGTAGAGCAAGCTTCTAAACAAGACCCTGAACCGGTTCCCGATTCGTGGCAAGTGTATAAAGAAGGCAAAGCTGGGCACTGTCGATATACTCTCTATAGCGTTTAGCTATTGATCTACTCGTTTTAGATACTAGCTATTTAGATGGTTACTACAAGGCTTTAGCCTCTACGCCTTATGCTCTTCGGGATGTTATACTGTGTGAATGAGCAAAAAAGTCGCAATATACCCAGGAACCTTCGACCCCATTACTAATGGGCACTTAGATTTAGTGGCGCGGGCCGAACAAATTTTTGATGAAGTGATCATCGCGGTATCTGATAACCCTCGTAAGAACCCCTTGTTCTCAACCCAGGAGCGCATCGATTTAGTTGACGAGGCGACTCAACACATCCCGCACGTTCGAGTTGAAAGCTTTGACGACTTATTGGTGAACTTTGTTGCTCGAAAGAACGCAAAATTTGTTATTCGAGGTTTGCGCGCTGTCTCAGATTTCGAATATGAGTTTCAATTAGCCTCGGCTAACCGTCGCTTAGACAACAATGTTGAAACAATTTTCTTAACACCTCTTGAGGCTAACTACTTTATTTCATCTTCATTAGTGCGTGAAATATCATACTATGAGGGCGATATCACGAGTTTTGCCCCAGCACATGTGGTGACCGCATTGCAGCAAAAGTGGACAGAGACTAAAGGTTAATTTAGTTGTTCAATACTAATCAGGTGTTTACTTGATTCGACAGTCGGGCGCAAGAATCTACCAAAACTATGGCTTTATTTATTACAGATCAGTGCATTAATTGTGATGTTTGCGAGCCCGAGTGCCCGAATGATGCAATTTATCAAGGCGAGATAATCTACGAGATAGAGTCGTCGAAATGCACCGAATGTGTGGGTCATTTCAAGAAAGAGCAATGCATTATCGTTTGCCCAGTAGATTGTATTTTGGTTGACCCAGAGCATGAAGAGAGCCAAGAACGGCTGCAATCAAAATATCAGGATTTAACTGGCAAGCCCTTTGATAAAAGCGCCGAAGCTGATTAAGTTTTAGTTTTATAAACACTAAGGTTTATAACTAAGGCTTGGCGAGGCATGGTGTACCTTGATTATGACGCCGCTATTGCTCGCCGATTTTCTGCATTTTAACGTCAACTTCTAGTGGCTCTGCGCGAGCTGCTTTTGCATTACGTTGGCGCATATCCAGCCAAAATGCTGAAATCTTGGGGTAGTAACCGGCTTTGTTGAGTTCAAGTGTGATTGTTTCTCGTGTGCCGCTGCTGTTTTTCCAATGCATGGTTAAGGGCGTAACGCCTAACACCTCCTTAGTCTCTTTGTCGATAACCTCGGCTCCTAGTGGTGTAGACACGATAACGGCGGCTCCATAATGTGAGGCGCAAGCGGTCAGTGTTAGAGAGGCAAACGCAATAACGAGCAGCTTTCTATAGGCACTCGTCGTTTGGTTTAGAGTTAGAGATATGTGCATTAAGTGGTTACTACTTTGATAGTTATGCTTTGCAGGCTTAGAAATTAACCTTATGTTCCCAATAAAGCACGTTCGATTTGGTGTCTTCTAATTCTGGCGGAGTGTTCAGTTGTTCCGCTTCAATTAGTAAATTAACTAGAGCATTTTGGCGGCTTGTGAAACCATCGTGCTGTTCTAGTAAACCGGCTTGCATCACGGTCAGTTCTTGCAGACGCTGTTCAACTGTGTCCGACGCCTTATGAATGCGTTTTACGCTCTCTAGTCTTCGACGCAATTGAGTATGATGCTCACGAACATAAGTTTCCATGGGCACCATAAGATTATTGTTCCAATTGGTGGCGTCCGACAGCGCATGTGAAAAAATCTTACGTGACACCGTACAAACCGACTCATAAAAGCGATTTGTGATCGACATTTGCTCTCTGAAAAACAAAGTACGTGTTTGTTTTAAACTACTGTGTTTTTGTTCTAAACGATTTATCTCTTGCTTGAATTTTTCCAAACGTAGGCGGCGAACTCGAAAGTTAGCGATACCGTGGTCGTGTTCAAAATCGCGAGTTATGCCTTCTGAAAGCACAGCAATCTCATTTGCTTGAGCAATAGCCGAGTCAATATAGTGGTGCATTCGCTCAAAATACTTTGAGATGGTTTTTTGCAACGTGATCGATGTCGCGCAGCGTGCCATATTATGTTTGGTGATGGCGATCAATTTCTCGAGTCGCTCAGAGCTCAAAATCTTAACCAGTTTTTTGGTTTCTTTGGCATACACCGCGCGTAAGGCTTGATAGCGCTGCATATCCTTTTCGAGCGAGCTTTTTTCAGACTGCACTTTCAGCATGATGTGCGAAATCACATCGGTATTCTTGCTGCTGAGTTGTTTGAGTTCGGCAATATGCTCATCGGCATCTTTTAAGCGATTATCAATGATCGCGCCCGCCGAATCGAGGATACCTTCGAGCGAACCCTGAACCTTTTCAATAACTATTTTTCGCTTTTCAGGGATTAACTTGTCAGCGATTGCGCTTTCAAGAGCCTGAATGTTGCTTCTTTCTAGTAGCTCTTCATCAGCTGAGAGCTTTGCGAGCAACCCTTTTTGCGCCGACACAGGATAAATGTTTTCAGGGTCAAGATTGAGCGTTTTTGCGGTCGACATCACCTGTTGCATGATCTCGTTTTCGATTTCTTGCTCGCTTCGAATGCCGTCCCACAAGGAATCGATCTTATTCAGAGCCACCAACTTGCGTTGATTTCGCTCTGCGCTGGTACTTTTCTCACCGCCGAGATGCTTTTCCCACAGCTCTAAATCTGTGGAGGTGACACCCGTATCGTGCGACAAGATAAATACCACGGTATGGGCGGTAGAAAGCTGATTGATAGTCAGCTCAGGCTCAGCACCAATAGCGTTAAGGCCGGGAGTGTCTAAAATCACAAGGCCTTGCTTTAATAGAGGGTGCGGTAAATTAATGATTGCGTGGCGCCAGCTTGGTATTTCTACTTCGTCATACTCATTGACTGGTAGACCGAATTTTGTCTCATCATTATCGATTAAGTCAAACTTCAATTGCGAGGCATAGGCCTTACTAACGAGCTTGTTCTCAGTCATGCCCTGCATTGCGTCACCGATACTCGTCGCATCCTCGGCATCGAAGTCAATTTGGTGCCAAAGTTCGTCGTCTTTTTTGAGTTCGAAGAGCGCACGCGGGTCTTTACGAGATTCAATTGGCAACAAGCGAATGCAACTCGGCATATTGGGGTCGTACATCAGCTCGGTCGGGCACATAGTAGTGCGACCCGTACCCGATGGCAAAATGCGTTTTTTGAAATCACCAAAAAAGATAGTGTTGATCATTTCAGATTTGCCGCGAGAAAACTCTGCGACAAAAGCGACTGACAAGTTATCGTCAGCGAGCGCACCAAGAACAGTCTCAAACTGATGGTGCGTTCTCAAATCGGTTACGTTATTCGATTTCAAAAACGAACTTAGTTCTTGCACAGCATTGCTAACGCTTTGGCGCCAGTCAGAATACTGCCCAATTTCGCTATCTAGTTTTTGATCTGTCACGTTAATTCCAGTTTGGTTTATTGTCTCGAGTTATTGCGTTTTGGAGCCCTCTAGCGGTCTTTTATTAGACGTTTGCACGCGCAAAAGCTCCAATTTTTAATATATATAGTTCTGATCATAGCTGAGCGGCGAACATTGTGTCAAAAAAATCTAAAGTGTCTTGCAATAAAGTTTTTCTATCTATTTGTAATTAAATGATTTTGATGAAATCATTTTTTGAAAAATAGCGATCAAGCGTCTCTGTTAAATCAAGGTTAGCTAATTGTGAGCCTGGGCTAAATTGTGTTCTACTAGCGCGAAACAAATTGCGAGCAAAAGTTGACTCTAATATCAATTATGTTCAAAACCTGAGACCGATCAACGTCGATACTACATGCGCCGTTCGGTGACGGTTAATCAAAGGGTAATGATGCTGGGCGAATCAGCTCTGAATTTAGGTAAGTAAAGAGACATGGCGACAAAGAAAACCTCTAAAAAAGCTTCAAAGAAAGTATCAAAAAAGAAAGCTTCTAAAAAGGTTACTGGCACGGCGGCCAGGGTAAAGCCGTCAACCTCAAAAACGTCTAAGAAGAGAGCATCCAAGAAAAAGACGTCAAAAAAGGCTTCTAAGAAGGCTGCAACAAGAACTACTGCAAAAAAGGCGGGGAAAAAGCGATGGGCTATTTTGTCGTTCATGCGCTATTGGTTGCTGCGCTTAGGCTTGGTAATACTGGTCCCTACCTTGGCTTACACAGTTTATCTTGATGTCACCATTCGAAAGAAGTTTGAAGGCCAAAAATGGGCGCTACCGGCACACGTTTATACTCGACCGCTTGAGCTCTATTTGGGGCAAAAGCTTGATATAGCATTGGTTCAGGCTGAGCTCGATGAGTTAGGCTATGTTGATCGCGTGAATTTAGATCGAGTCGGTAGCTTTAGGATTAGTCAGAATGAGTTGGCTATCTATCAGCGTGAATTTCGCTTTTGGGACGGGCTTCGCCCGCAGCAGATAATCCGCGTAAGTCTCGGCAATGGGCGAATTCAAAACATTCAGCTTGAGTCGAATAGAGGCGAGATTAGCGAGACTGAAATAGTTCGTTTGGAGCCCCGCCTGTTTGGCAGCGTATCACCGCTAAGTCACGAAGATCGAGCATTAGTCAAACTTGAAGATATACCAAAACCGCTTATCGAAGGCCTGTTGGCGGTAGAAGATCAGCAGTTTTATACGCACTTTGGCGTCAACCCTGCTGGTATTGCTCGCGCCATGATTCAAAATATTCGAGCGGGGCGAGTGGTTCAAGGTGGTAGTACACTGACTCAGCAACTAGTTAAGAACTACTATTTTTCGAATGAAGTCACCTTTACTCGAAAATTTAAAGAGCTGATTATGGCCGTTTTGCTGGAGTTTCATTACAGCAAAGAAGAGATTCTTCAGGCCTATTTCAACGAAGTATTTATGGGGCAGTCGGGTAACCGCGCGATTCACGGTTTTGGTTTGGCGAGCAAGTATCTTTATGGTCGTCCATTGCATGAGCTCGATTTGCACGAGTTGGCCACCCTGATTGGTGTGAACAATGGGCCGAGTCTATATAACCCCATTCGTCATCCTCAACGAGCGTTGAAGAAACGAGATCGTGTTTTACTAACCATGCTCGAAGAAGGCGTAATCGAACAGCCTGACTATGAGCGAGCGGTATTGGCAAAAATATCCACCACTCCTACTGCTGCAAGCGCCGCAACTTTCTCATACCCAAGTTTTATGGGCTTGGTGCGCCGAGATCTACAAGCGGATTATCAACAGGCTGATTTGAGTAATGACGGCTTGCAGATTCACACCACTTTAAATCCACGGATTCAGCAAAGTCTTGAGCAGGCGGTGCGTTCTGAGTTGTCCGCGATTGAAAAACGAAAATCAATCAAAGCAGGTAGTTTGCAAGTAGCGGCGGTTGTGGTGCGCACTGACAATGGTGAAGTTGCTGCTATGTTGGGCGATCGAAACCCTACGTTTTCCGGCTATAACCGAGCAATGAAATCCAATCGCCCGGTCGGCTCGTTACTTAAGCCGTTTGTATTTCTAACGGCACTGGAGAAACCTGAGAGCTATTCTTTGGCGAGCCTGGTGAAAGACGAGCCGATTACTGTATCGCAAAAAGGTAGCCCCGATTGGCGTCCTCAAAACTATGATGGCTTACCTCACGGTGAAGTGATGATGATTGATGCACTTGCTCGATCTTACAATCTTGCGACTGTGAATCTGGGCATGGAACTCGGTGTAGATCGCGTATCAGAAACCATTGAACGAGTCGGCTATCAACGCAATTTTAGTCGATTGCCTTCGGTGTTACTCGGCGCCGTACCAATGTCGGTTTTGGATGTGAGTCAGCTCTACCTAACGTTGGCTTCAAATGGTTTTAAAACGCCGGTGAAAAGCATTCGCTCGGTACTTAGTGCAGATAACCAGCCGCTGACGCATTATTCTCTGGATATTGATCAAGTGATCGAGCCTGAGTTCGCCTCGCTCATCAACTACGCACTACAAGATGTTGTACGCAATGGCACGGCTCGAGGAGTCTTAACTGGGTTTAAACTGGACTACGGCTTGGCCGGCAAAACAGGAACAACAGATGATTACCGCGATAGCTGGTTTGCTGGATTCAGTGGCAACTATTTGACTGTAGTCTGGGTTGGAAACGACGACAATAGCCCAACCAAACTCACGGGAGCAAGCGGTGCTGCCAAGGTGTGGGCCAAAGCGATGCAGAGCATTCCGTTACAGCGATTGGAGCTGGCTTACAATGATGCTGTGCTGCGCCAAGAGGTTTTTTATTCGCAAGATCCTGTGCTTGAAGACTGCAGTCTATCGAGGCCGTTACCGATGCTGATTGAATCTCTCGAGCTGGAAAATGTTCCGTGTTCAGACCGAATACAGTATGATTTCGATTATGACGACGAACTACAACATTTTGAGCCATTGCCTCAGCAAGCCGACCCTAGACGTAAAAAGAAAGGGTTTTGGGAGCGCATATTTGGCTAATCATTTAATTAGCTTTCTATCGACGCCGTTTAAATTGATGCGCGTTGGCTCAAAGCTTTTAGCCGCTTTGAGCATTAGTCTGTCTCTCTCGGCATGTATCAGTACTTCCACGATTGATGTGCCGAGCCAAGAACCTGTTGCGGTTGAAGATCGAGCTGTAGTCGACGGTCAGGCCTTGCCGCTACCGGAAGATGATCAGCCAATACTAGTAGAGTCGCTGAACGGCGAGGCTCCGATGTCGCCTGTGGTGCGAAAGTTGTTAGCGACTGCCGGCGATCAGCGCCGAGTTGGGGATTGGGGTGGAGCAGCGAGTTCTTTAGAGCGCGCGCTTAGGATAGAACCTCGCAATGGTCGCTTATGGTCAAAACTGGCTCAAATTCGATACGATCAAAAGGCTTGGAATAAAGCAATCCAGCTAGCCGCCAAGTCGAACACCTTATCTGGCGGCAATAACGACTTATTGCGCGAGAATTGGGTTTTAATGGCAAACGCTTATGACGCATTAGGTAAGACCTCATCGGCTGACCGGTATCGGGCTAAGCTTAATGGGGGCAGTTCGCGCTGAGTTGAATTCGTATCTCCAACGTTAGGGCTAAAGGATGACGCTAGTTGGCAAGCACGATATAGGTATTCAGGCTGGTTGCGATTAATAGCCAAGTGACGTAAGGAACAAGCAAGTAGGCAGTGGATTTTAAACCGGCTCGCCATGATTTGATAGCCAGATTTATCACCAAAATATCGAGCAGTATCAAATCAACTAGTCCGATTACCGTCCATTGTTCGCCAAAGAATATCCAAGACCATAATGCGTTTAGTGCTAACTGGGCGCACCATAGGCTAAATAATACGGTGTTATTATTTCTATAGAGTTGCCAGCCAGTGATCGCGATCATGACGTATAGACAAGACCAAACAATCGGAAATGCGATATTTGGTGGGGTCCATGGGGCTTTGTTAAGGCCCTGATACCAGTCGCCAGGTTGAAACAGACCGCCGAAAGCAGCAACTGCAAAGCACAGGAGTAAAAACCCCACTAAGCTTAGCCAATTAGTTTTTGAAGGTGCCATTTGCATATCGAATTTATTAAAGGGTGGCCGTTGTTTAACCAGAGTAATTTGCGCTATTTCTGGTACTGCTCATGATTGTATTGACGAGCAAGTCGCTGATAGCGCTCTCGATTAATCTCGAAGAAGTCTAAATCATTTTGATTAATATCGCGTAGCTTTTTTGCTGGGCTCCCAGCCCAGACTTCATTGGCTTTGACGATTTTGCCGGGTGTTACCAAGGCCCCTGCGGCGACCATTGCACCCTTCTCGACGATGCAGTCGTCCATTACGCAGGCTTGAATACCGATAAATGCATTATCTTCAACCGTGCAAGCGTGCAACACGGCCGAGTGACCGACCGTGATTCCGCTGCCTAAATAGGTGCCTTGACCACGCTCAGCGCAATGAATCATGGTTAAATCTTGAATGTTGGTTCCCTGACCGATCCTTATTTCATTTACATCACCGCGAACAACACAGCCGTACCAAACGCCAACGTCGGCGGCTATTTCAACATCGCCAATAATGGTCGCGTTTTGAGCGATAAATGAACTGGGGTCTATTCGCGGTAATTTACCCTTAAAGGGGTGTATCTGGCCTGCCGACACTAGACTCGAATCTGGCTTCATGCTCATTACTCTAATTGCTCACAAAAGTTAATCTAATACGGTAAACTCCATGCCAGAAAATAGCAACTAAGCCGCTTTGCACAAAACACTGCCATGCCTAATACCCCGCTATCACGTTACTTAAGTGATTTAGAACAACCCGACTTTGAGCCCGATGAGGCCCAACGCTTGGCGGTTGATAATCTTCAGCGGCTTTATGATGAGCTTGTTAAGCAGCCAGTCACTAAGAAGAACTTTTTTCAAAAGCTTGGTTTTGGCGGCGAAACTTCAAAAGAGCCTGTTCAGGGTTTGTATTTTTGGGGTGGTGTTGGGCGTGGTAAAACCTATTTGGTAGATACTTTTTTCGAGTGCTTGCCCTTCGAGAGTAAGCTAAGAATGCACTTTCATCGATTTATGCATCGAGTGCATGCTGAGCGCAAACAACTACGCGATCAGGCAGAGCCACTAGACATTATTGGCAAAAAACTTGCTCAAGAGGCACGCGTTCTCTGTTTCGATGAGTTCGTTGTAAACGACGTTGCCGACGCCGTTATTCTGGTCAAATTAATGCGCGTTTTGTTTAATGAAGGCGTAAGCTTGGTGGCCACTAGCAACGTAGAGCCGAAGAACCTCTACTTAGGCGG
This sequence comes from uncultured Arenicella sp., assembly GCA_937918955.1. Lineage (GTDB taxonomy): Bacteria > Pseudomonadota > Gammaproteobacteria > Arenicellales > Arenicellaceae > Arenicella. The sequence continues at coordinate 4,248 of CAKZRZ010000134.1, read as the reverse complement.
TTTGCAAAGAGATCTCTTTTTGCCCGCGATAGATATGATTTATCAATATACCGACGTGGTGAACATAGATTCGGGAATTGACTATCGATTGCGCTTTCTTGATAAAGCCGAAACCTATTTTAATCCACTCGGTGCCGAAGCCGACACAGGCATGCGTTATAACTTTGATCATCTAGCGCCTGAACCGGGAACTGCTGGCGCGAACATTGAAGTTGAGGGGCGAATACTAACTTCAATTCGTCGATCCGATGGGGTTATCTGGTTTAGTTTTGTTGAACTTTGCGATGGGCCACGGTCGCAAAATGATTACATCGAGTTAGCCCGTTGTTTTCACTCTATATTGCTGGCCGACGTGCCAGTGATGGACAGATTAAAGGAAGATCAGGCGCGTCGTTTCATTAATCTGGTCGACGTCTTCTACGACCATAATGTTAAATTGATTATCTCGGCAGAAGCGCCTGCGGCTGAGCTATATGTTGGTACCCGAGTTGCTTTTGAGTTTCAGCGCACAATTAGCCGCCTGCAAGAAATGCAGTCGCATGATTATTTGGCGTTAAGCCATAAGACCTAAATCTACAAATTTAAAATAAAGAAGTGCAAGGCGAGTAGCCGCTAGAGAAAGAAGCTACTCACATTCCATAATCGCGCTCGACTTTTGAAATACGAACTTTGAAATCTGAGTACCAGTTTTCACGGCCCTTTTTCTGAGCGACGAGATGTTCTGAGTTCATTTTCCAAGCTTTAACCGCGTCTAAGTTTGACCAGTAAGAAACTGTAATCCCAAGATCGTCTCTGGCTGATTCTATGCCAAGAAAGCCAGCTTGCTGTTGCGCAAGTTGAATCATACGTTCGGCCATTTCGCCATAACCGTTATCTTCTGGGATTCTAAGCGAAGTGAAGATAACCGCATAATAAGGAGGCTTTGGGGTGTTCGATATGTTTGTCATTGTTATCGAGTAAATCTCTGTGTGTACTAAGAATTAAGCTTATTTTTCACTCGTTTAAAAGCCTTTAGTTTGAACTAGCTAGCATCGATGGCCGTGCAATGCCACGACTTGGCTTTTTCCCCACGTTTATGATCGCCAACCGGGCGCCAGCCATAACCGCTGCTTAAGTCTTTAGCTAGAATTTCGGGTTCATCATCACGGTAGAATTGCATTTGAGAGTCAGCCGCACAGTTCTTTTGGCTGAACACTTGGCATTGCTGATATTGAAATTGCACAACCTTGTGCAGCCTCGCTTTGCGAATAAAATTGTGGCACCCAGCTTTTCGCGCTTTACCTCGGGTGAACCGTAAGGCTTGGGTTATGCCGTCTTTATTTATTTTATAAAAGCTGATGCGCTGGCGCTCGCTCGCCTGCACTTCAGGTACGCTCACCATTGCAATAAGCGCTGCAGATAAAAGACAAGCAAGAGCCTTCAGCGGATCAAGGGCCTTCAGCGGTTTGTGTTTGAAAGCCTTCAGCGTGTTAAGAGCCTTCAGCGAGATAAGAGCCTTCACCAAGAACCGACTTTCCATTTCGGTAAATTAGGTGTTTCTTCTAAGTCGTTTGATTGATACTCGATGTTGCCGTCTGAATCGGTTTCTTCAATATATTGATTCGGTGCCTTCGAGTGCTGAAGCTCTATCGAGTACACTTGGCCGCTTTCGCGTCGTGATTCAACGACCGTAGCTCGGCTGATTCCGCCTTCTATCTCTTCCTCGTCTCCTTCGTTAGCTTCAGAGGTACTCGCGTCGGTAGAATTCGTTTCGACACTTTCTTCTATTGCGGGCTCGCCTTTGGTTTCCTCACCAAAATTTGGAGGAGGCGCGGTTTGCGCAACTGCTGTCCCTGTGAGCAACGCGGCGGCGGCAAATAATACAGCGGCTAGGTGTTGAGCGAACGGGGCAATCGATTTTTGTTTCGATGTCGGCTTTGACCTCAGCTTAGACCTTAATTTTGTCGGCTTCATGGCTTACTCTCGCTAATTGGTTTCAATGCTCATGTTATCATAAACCAGATTATCTAAATCGCGGCTAAAAAACCAATAAACTTGACCGTATAACCAATAAAACCTCGTCTGAAGCGCTGTGAAGCATGTCTTTTCAATGCATCGCAATGTCTGTGACCAAACGTTAAGAATAATGAATCAACCAGAGTTAATTTTGATCGACGGCTCGTCGTATCTGTATCGCGCCTTTTACGTTCCGCAGTTAAAACGCATGCAAACCAAAAGCGGTCAACCTACGGGCGCAGTGTTTGGTGTGATCAATATGATTAAGAGCCTTAATGCAGAATATCCTGACTCAAACATCATCGCGATTTTCGACGCCAAGGGTAAGAATTTCAGGCATGAATTATATGATGAATACAAGGCCAATCGCCCATCAATGCCCGATGAGTTGCGTAGCCAAATAGAATACGTGCACACCGCTGTAAAAGCGCTTGGTTTGCCATTGGTTGCTGTGCCGGGTGTAGAAGCTGACGATGTTATTGGTACTTTCGCAAAGCAAGCAAGTGACAATGGTCAAACTGTTTTGGTCGCCAGTGGCGATAAAGACCTAGCGCAAATCGTAAATGATAAGGTCCATCTCATCGATACCATGAAAAAAGTAATCATGGATCAAGCCGGCGTATTAGAGAAATTTGGGGTTCGACCTGACCAAATTATTGATTACTTGGCGTTGATGGGCGACACCTCGGACAATATTCCAGGTGTGCCAAAAGTAGGCCCTAAAACAGCAGTTAAATGGATTAATGAGTATGGTAGCCTAGATGGCGTTGTTGAAAATGCCGATAAAATAGGAGGCAAAGTAGGGGAGAATTTGCGAGAGTTTCTGCCACAGCTTCCGCTTTCAAAGGATCTGGTGACCATTCGTTGCGAGTTGGAAGTCGAGCCGGCCTTGGCTACCTTAAAGCAAGTTGATCATGATAAAGATACTTTGATTGAGTTGTATCAAACGCTTCAGTTTAATAAATGGCTGGCCGAACTAGGTGCCGATGCTGCGCCACTAAATGATGAGCCGGTTGCTGAGTTTAAAGCGGGTAACTATCAAACAATTTTTGACAAAGAAGAGTTCTTAGCATGGGTTGGAAGGCTAAAAGACAGCGAAGGATTTGCCTTTGATACTGAAACTACTTCTGTTAACGCACAGGCAGCTGATTTAGTCGGCGTGTCGTTCGCAATTGACGCGGGCGAAGCAGTGTATGTGCCCGTAGCCCACAACTATATGGGCGCGCCAGATCAACTGAATCGCGATTGGGTGTTAGCGCAATTAAAACCTTTGTTGGAAAATCCTGAACTGCCCAAGATCGGTCAAAATTTAAAATACGACATGAGCGTTTTGGCCAATTACGATATTCATATGCAAGGCGTGAGCTTCGATACCATGCTGCAGTCATATGTGCTCGATAGCGTAAGTTCGCGTCACGACATGGATACTCTGTCGAAGAATCATTTGGGGCACACACCTGTGCCTTTCAGTGACGTCGCCGGTAAAGGCAAAGCACAACTGACCTTTGATCAAGTTGATATTGATAAAGCCGGGCACTACGCTGCTGAAGATGCTGATATCACTCTGCGATTACATAACACCTTAATGACAAAGCTCACGCGTCAGCCGAATTTACATCGCATTTTCACTGAACTTGAAATGCCACTGGTGTCGGTATTGTCTAGAATTGAAGATAATGGCGTGCTGATTGACGATGCAATGCTGCTTGAGCAGAGCCAACAACTTGCCATGAGCATGCAACAGGCAGAGCAAAGAGCATATGAGCTAGCAGACGGCGAATTCAATTTGGCGTCGCCTAAGCAGATCCAGGAGATTTTGTATGATCGTATGGGCTTGCCAGTATTGAAAAAAACGCCCAAAGGTGCGCCTTCAACTGCTGAAGAGGTTTTGCAAGAGCTCGCGGTTGAGCATGAGTTGCCAAGATTGATACTTGAGCATCGAAGCCTCGGAAAGCTTAAATCAACGTATACCGATAAGCTGCCGACCATGATTAACTCGCGAACAGGCCGAGTGCATACCTCGTATCATCAAGCGGTTGCGGCGACTGGTCGCCTATCTTCGAGCGATCCAAACCTACAAAATATTCCGGTGCGTACTAAAGAAGGTAGACGTATTCGAGAGGCGTTTATTGCCTCGCCTGGCCATGTGATTATGGCGGCAGACTATTCCCAAATTGAGCTACGGATTATGGCTCACTTGTCTGGCGACGAAACTTTAGTGCATGCTTTCAATAACAACCTTGATATTCATCG
>CAKZRZ010000133.1 GCA_937918955.1 uncultured Arenicella sp. | reverse complement strand
GGCCCGAGAATTTGGAGTACATTCGGCGATGCCTTGCTCTCAAGCTGCAAAGCTGTGTAAAGATGCAATCTTTGTGCCCCATCGTTTTGACGCTTACCGTGAGGCATCAGCCGGTATTCACAGCGTATTTAAACGGTTTACCGAACTAATCGAGCCCTTGTCGCTTGACGAGGCTTACTTAGATGTTACCGAGCGTGCTGCCGAACTGGGTTCAGCAACCGAAGTGGCACTGCAAATTAAACAGCAAATCAAGGATGAGCTTAATCTAACTGCGTCGGCGGGAGTGTCGTTTAATAAATTTTTAGCCAAGATTGCATCAGATATGGATAAGCCAAATGGTTTGTATGTGATTCGTCCTGAGGCCGCCGAAGACTTTGTCGAGCAGCTCGATATACGTAAGTTCTTTGGGGTAGGAAAGGTCACTGAGCAAAAGATGCATAAGCTTGGTATTTACAACGGTGCTGACCTTAAGCGTTGGAGTGAGGTCGAGCTGCAAACCGAGTTTGGGCAATCAGGCGCTTACTACTATAGGGTTGCGCGAGGTGTTGACGAGCGCCCAGTGCGGACTCACCGCATACGAAAATCGATAGGAAAGGAAACCACGTTCTCATCAAACTTGATTGATAAGGCCGCGATTTGGCAAACTTTGTTGGAGATTGCCGAGCGACTGGAAGCTATATTAGAGTCAAAGCAATTATTGGCGAAAACGGTAACGCTTAAGGTTAAGTACTCTGACTTTACATTGAATACGCGCAGCAAGACTCACGACACAGGTTTAGTGTCAAAAGAGCAAATAAGTGGAGCATTGCCTGAGTTGCTACGAAAAACCGAGGTCGGCTCGAGACCGATTCGTTTAATCGGCATAACCTTAGCGAATTTGCATTCAGTAAACGAGCAAGAGAAAAGCACTAAGCCGCAACAAGTTAGCGAAAACCCTCAGTTAGGTTTGTTTTAAACACCCTAACATTGCGGCATAGAGTTCGCCGCGCTGTATAGTTAAAGCACCAATATTTCGGCGAGTTCTATCGATTTGTTCTATTATAGAGTCATTAGAACATCATAGAAGCGTCAAATTAGCGCTCTAACAGTGCACAAGGGGACTCTGTTTGAAACAAAAAATTTGCCATTACATTATGTTTAAACTGTTCGGCTGGCGGATGATTGGCGAACCCCCTGTTGAGAAAAAGTACATTTTCGTAGGTGTCCCGCACACCAGTAATTGGGACTTTCTCTATGGTTGGCTAGCGATTCAAGCGCTTGACTTAAACGTGAAAATTTTTGCTAAAGATGTTTTTTTTATTTGGCCGATCAATCATATATGTGCCTTTTTAGGCGTTTTGCCAGTGAATCGACGAAAGCGCACTAATTTTGTAGATTCCATTGCCGAGAAATTAGACGAAGCAGAGCAACTCAGATTGTTGATCACGCCAGAAGGGACGCGCTCCTACAAGTCGACCCTCAAGAGTGGTTACTACCACCTCGCCAGAAAAGCCAATGTGCCGATTGTTTTGGCTGGCCCTAACTTTAAAGACAAAACCTTTACCATTATGCCTCCGAGGCCTCCAATGGCAACTTTTGAAGAAGATCAGGCGAATGTGATCGAGTTTTGCAAAACCCAACACGCCTATCACCCGGAAAACACCTTTCAATAACGGGCATCTATGCCGATTTGTTGCTTAAAACTAACCATAAACTAAATAGTTTGTTAGCTTTTTAGTGGTTTGAGCGATTATTGCTAAACTGCAGATGTGAAAACTGAACGACTGTGAAAGCTAAACACGCCACCGATATTGTTTGACTACTTTTTGTTCAACCGATTTTTGTTTTACTAATATTTTTCAAATAAATTGGGATTTAGGACTGGTTCATGAGTGATAAGCAGAAGATGGTTGTAGCGATCTCGTCGCGTGCGCTTTTTGATTTAGAAGAAAGCCATCGTATTTACGAGAAAGAAGGAGTCGAAGCTTATTGTCGATATCAGCTCGAGCGAGAGAATCAAATTCTCAAACCTGGCACGGCTTTTCCACTTGTTCAAAAGCTTCTCAATCTAAACAGCTTAGGTGAGGCGCGAGAACGAGTTGAGGTTATTTTGTTATCACGCAATAGCGCTGATACCAGTTTGAGAGTGTTTAATTCGATTCAAGACCACGGTTTGCCGATTACGCGGGCCGCGTTCACTAATGGCAGTAGTCCATTTAAATATGTTGAACCCTTTGGCGCCGATGTATTTTTATCGACTGATCCCGAAGATGTAGCCAATACGCTGGGCTCGGGTTTTGCCGCGGCGACGATGTTGCCGTCGAATACCAAAAACTCGGCAGCCAATAAAGGCAAATTGAGTATTGCTTTTGATGGTGATGCGGTGGTGTTTTCAGACGAGGCTGAACTGGTGTATCAGCAAAAAGGTTTGATTGAGTTCGCAAAGCACGAAGTCAAAGCGGCCAAGAAGCCCTTACCGGGCGGGCCGTTTCGTAACATGTTATCGGCTTTGCACCGTATTCAGTCTGAGTTTCCGGCCGGTGAGTCGCCGATAAGAACGGCTATTATCACAGCACGCTCAGCACCGGCACACGAGCGTGTAATTCGCACCTTACGTGCTTGGGATATTCGCATCGACGAAGCGGTGTTTTTAGGTGGTTTGCCTAAGGGTGAATTTTTGCGAACCTTTGGAGCCGACATATTTTTTGATGACCAACAAGGTCATTGCGATTCAGCGCGAAAGCATGTTCCCACAGGGCATGTGCCGCACGGTATCAAAAACAGTAAATAAGAGTGAGCGATTGAGCTAAAGCGCGATACAGCGCGGGCTTGATGCGCAAAACAAAAAGAGAGTTAGAGATTTGAATACAGCTTTAAACGTTATTAAATTGACGATGTCTGCGCTGTTGTTAAGTGTGGTGTCGAGCTTTGCTTCGCTTAGTTTGTGGTCGCATTCCGCGAACGCGAGTTTGCCAGTGGCAGTAGATGGGCAGGCTCTGCCTTCTTTAGCGCCGGTAGTTGAGCGGGTACAAAATTCCTTAGTAAGAGTCTCCGTTACAGCTCCGTTGCAGGCGCGCCGAGATCCGTTTGATGATCCATTTTTTCGACGTTTTTTCGATCAACGGCGAACAACCCCTAATCGTCAACGCGAAGTGTTTGCCACGGGTGTTGTTGTGGATGGTCTCGAAGGCTTGATATTGACCAATGAGCATTCAGTTCGCGGTAACGGCACCGTGAAGGTCACCTTAAATGACGGTCGAGAGATAGATGGCCGTGTTTTAGGCACTGACCCAACCTCTGATGTGGCGATTATTAAAGTCGATGAGCTTGGTCTAACGGCGATTGGGATTGCCGATTCTAATTCTCTTCGGGTGGGCGATTTTGTGGTCTCTATTGGCGATCCTCTTGGTCAAGAAAATACATTAGTAACCGGTGTGATTAGTGCTCTCGCGCGCAACACTAGTTTACAAGCGCACCAAAGCTTTATCCGAAGCGACGCCGCATCTGGCCCCGGTGTACTAGTTAATTTGCGTGGTGAAATGGTTGGTTTCAATATCGCTAAATCGGCCCAAACCGCTGGCAATTTACGCATTGGTTTCTCAACCCCGGCTAATATGGCGTTAAAAGTTAAAGACCAAGTGGTAAAATATGGGACGCCTCAACGTGGCTTTTTGGCGATACAGGTTCAAGACTTAACGCCAGACTTAGCGCGCGCATTTAATATACGCCAAGCGGGTGGAGCGGTGATTAGTAAGGTAATCGAAGGCTCTTCAGCCGATCAAGCTGGAATGGAAGTCGGCGATGTAGTTCTTGAAGTAGGCGGCCAGCAGATCTCGCGCGGTAATGATTTGCGAGCCATTATAGGTAAGCAATTTGCTGGCGAAAGTTTGAGTTTTATCGTGGCTCGAGAGCAAGGTCAGGTGCAGCTGAGACCAGTGTTGGAGTCTTCTACTCGTATGTCTAAGACTGGCACTATGATTCATCACCAGCTCGAAGGGGCGGTGTTTAAGGAAGGTGATGCGAGACAGGTCAGCACTAACGCCGAGAACGGCGTGCTTGTTAGTCAGGTGAAGCGCGGGAGCGTTGCTTGGGAGCATGGCGTTCGAGCTAACGATATAATCGTCTCGGCAAATCGTAAATCGGTTAGTGATATTGACTCGTTGCGAGAAGCAATCGACGGCAAAGAAGTGTTGATGCTGAATATAGTGCGCGGAAATGGTTCTATGTTCTTGTTGTTGCAATAGCCTATCGCCACTTAGATTTCGTATAACACTCCTCAATTCATAGGATGTATAGCTCTTATTAATCCGATTCGGCTGCTTTGCGGTGCAGATTGGCCAGAGTTTGACTATAATCCTGGGCTTAGCCCAGTGCTCCAACATAGATGCTCATTAGAGTAACTATCAAAGCTACTATTCTGATCATCAAACCTAATCGGTTAATCCTATGAGCAACGATTTCATCATCGCCCCGTCTATCCTATCTGCCAATTTTGCCAAGTTAGGCGAAGAGGTAGACAATGTTCTGGCGGCTGGTGCCGACTGGGTTCACTTTGATGTGATGGATAATCATTATGTTCCAAATCTCACCATTGGTCCAATGGTGTGCAAGGCTTTGCGTGATCATGGTGTTAGTGCGCCGATTGATGTGCACCTAATGGTTGAGCCGGTTGACCGAATCATTCCAGACTTCGCCCAAGCTGGTGCCACCACTATTACTTTTCATCCTGAAGCGAGCAAGCACGTCGATCGAAGTTTGCAATTGATCAAGGCCGAAGGCTGTCAGGCTGGTTTGGTGTTCAATCCAGCGACCCCGTTGTCTGTATTAGAGTGGGCGATCGATAAAGTCGATATGATTTTATTGATGTCAGTTAACCCTGGTTTTGGTGGGCAATCGTTTATCCCATATATCAAAGATAAAATAGTTGAAGCGCGAAAAATTATTGATGCGAGCGGTCGAGATATTCGTCTTGAAATCGATGGTGGCGTTAAAGCTAATAATATCGGTGAGCTAGCCGCGTTAGGGGCCGACACATTTGTTGCCGGCTCGGCGATCTTTAATCAAGACGATTATGCACAGGTCATTAGTGAAATGCGGGCCGAGATGGCTGCAGCGACGGGCAGATAGCAATAATTAAGGCTCACTAAATCAGTCGCAGGCTCGATTAGGGCTTGACCTGACAGCGTCCTCGCGTAATCATTGGCTCACGAGGTCGAACCCCGTTTTTATTATGCAAAATTACCTTATACAAATAGCAAAATTAAGTTGGCGTAGCTGGCGAGTCTAGCATTGACTGTTTGGTGCCTCACCGTGAGCGCATCTCGCACACCATATTTGTATAGTGAGTCAGCCTTTGTAACAAACGGCTGCGATTTAATAGAGTAATTATTGCCATGCCTTTTTCAAATCAATCTGAATTTTCCGAATACGCCAGCGAGCTAAAACAGCAAGGTTTTAGTCATGTTCCTGTTGTGCGCGAAACCCTTGCTGACCTCGATACACCGGTTAGCACTTATCTAAAGTTAGCTGCTCAGCCTTATACTTATTTGTTTGAGTCTGTTCAGGGTGGCGATAAATGGGGGCGATATTCAATCATTGGTCTTCCGTGTAATCGGGTTTATCGTTTTTTTGGCAAGCAGATGACTGTTGAGCAAGATGGCGAGATCATAGAGACCACCAAGGTCGAGCAGCCTCTCGAAAAAGTGCGTGAGCTTCAAGCTCAATATAAAGTTGCACACTATAATGGTTTGCCCGAGATGGTTGGCGGCTTGGTCGGCTATTTTGGTTACGAAATCGTTGGCTACATCGAGCCAAGATTGGCTTTCGAAAATAAGCCCGATAGCATTGGTTCACCTGACGTGATGCTGATGGTGTCGAAAGATGTTTTAGTGTTTGATAATCTTTCGGGTCGCATTTTTATGGTCACGCTCGCTGATCTAAATGACGACCAAGCTTATCAAAAAGCACAAGAACATCTCGACAATTGTGTTGCTGGTTTGGCCTCAAGCTTCGCCGCACCGGTCTCAATGAAAAGTGACGCAGTTGTTGCAGAGGGCGACTACGACTTACATTTTTCAGAGTCTGATTTCAAATCCGCGGTTGAACGCTGCCGTGACTATATTCGCGAAGGCGATATCATGCAGGTGGTACTTTCGCAGCGCTTATCAACTAAATACAGTGGCCGCCCGATAGATTTATATCGAGCTCTGAGAACCATTAATCCATCGCCCTATATGTATTTTTTAGACATGGGCGACTTTGAAATTGTCGGTTCGTCACCTGAGATTTTAGTGCGACTAGAAGACGATACTGTCACTGTACGCCCGATTGCCGGCACTCGTAAGCGTGGTAAAACGCCCGAGCGCGATATTGAATTAGAGCAAGAGCTCTTAAGCGATGACAAAGAATTAGCCGAACATTTAATGCTTATTGACCTTGGTCGAAATGATGTTGGTCGCATTGCAAAAACGGGTTCGGTAGATTTGACCGAGCAAATGATTGTTGAGCGTTATTCACACGTGATGCACATCGTTTCAAATGTAGACGGCTCAGTGAAGCCTGATGTGGATGCCATCGATGTGCTCAAAGCAACTTTTCCAGCTGGCACAGTGAGCGGCGCGCCAAAGATTCGCGCTATGGAAATTATTCATGAAATAGAGCCGATCAAACGCGGTATCTATTCAGGCGCGGTAGGTTACTTAGGCTGGAATGGCAACATGGATACCGCGATTGCAATTCGCACTGCGGTAATTAAAGATGGCGTGGTTAATGTGCAAGCTGGCGCGGGAATCGTCGCCGACTCGATCGCCGATTTAGAGTGGAAAGAAACGCTGAATAAAGCGCGCGCGATGGTTACGGCGATTGAAATGGCCAGCACTGGTTTGGGTTTTTCGAACTCAAGCTCAGATTCAAGCAGTTCAACGCTTAATAACGCTCAATAGCAGAGGAGGTTGTTATGTTAGTAATGATAGATAACTACGATTCGTTTACCTACAACCTTGTTCAGTATTTGGGTGAGTTAGGCGAAGAGGTGCGTACCTTTCGCAATGACGAAATTACCATAGAAGAGATTGAGGCACTGAAGCCCGACCGCATCATGCTGTCGCCTGGCCCTTGCACGCCAAATGAAGCGGGTATTTCTTTATCGGTTATTGAGCACTTCAAAGGTAAGCTGCCTTTGATGGGAGTGTGTTTAGGGCACCAGACCATTGGTCAAGCATTTGGAGGCGATATTGTTCACGCCAAGAGCATTATGCACGGTAAGACTTCGGTTCTGCGTCATACCAAAAAGGGCGTATTCAAAGATTTGCCAAACCCGTTTAGAGTCACTCGTTACCATTCGCTTGTGATCGACAAACAGACCTTGCCACACTGTTTAGAAGTTACGGCATGGACTGAAGATGGAGAGATAATGGGTGTGCGACACCGTGATTTAGCGATTGAAGGGGTGCAGTTTCATCCTGAATCAATACTCACTGAGCATGGTCACGCGCTACTAAAGAACTTCTTGGAGACGAACTAATATGAGCAGCATGCAAATTCAACAGGCAATCTCGCACGTTATTGATGGCCGCGATTTAGGCCGTGCCGACATGCAATCTGTGATGCAGCAAATTATGACGGGCGAATGCACTGATGCACAAATCGGCGGTTTGCTTGTTGCTTTGAGAATGAAAGGCGAAACCGTGGATGAGATCACGGCTGCCGCAGGGGTTATGGCGTCACTGGCAAGTCATGTAGTGGTTGATGCGCCACATTTAATTGATATTGTTGGCACCGGTGGAGATGGAATCAGTACGTTTAATGTGTCGACTGCAGCGTCGTTTGTTGCGGCCGGAGCGGGGTGTAATGTCGCCAAACACGGTAATCGCTCTGTTTCGAGTAAATCTGGCAGCGCCGATTTGCTGGAACAAGCAGGTGCCGACTTAAATCTTGAAGCAGCGCAGGTTGCTAAGGTAATTGAAAGTGCTGGCGTTGGCTTTATGTTCGCGCCGATGCATCACAGTGCAATGCGGTACGCTATAGGTGCTCGTAAAGAAATGGCTGTGCGTACTATTTTCAATGTGCTCGGACCTCTGACCAATCCAGCTCAAGTAAAGCGCCAAGTTGTTGGGGTATTTGCGCCAGACTTAACTGACACCCTAGCGAATGTGTTCTCGCACCTTGGTAGTGAGCATGCTTTGGTGGTTCATTCTGACGATGGTATGGACGAGATTAGTATTTGTGCGCCAACAAAAATCAGTGAAATGCGCGATAACAGAGTAGAAAACTATTCGGTTCGACCTGAAGACTTTGGCCTAGTTACGGCTAGTGTAAGCGATATTGTTGTTGCAGACTCGAGCGAGTCTTTGGCGATGATCGATGCCATATTTGAAGGAAATAAAGGAGCCGCGCGAGACATTGTTGTATTGAATGCTGGAGCGGGGATTTACGTTTCTGGACTCGCTAGTTCCTTGGCTGATGGCGTAAGTGCTGCGCAAGCGTCCATTGATTCAGGCAAAGCTCTTGCCGCTAAACGAGCTTATGTCGACGCTACTCGAAACGCCGTTTAAATTGTTGCCAAAGGCGCAATTTAATTCTTAGCTACATAAAAGGATAAGTATTAATGCATCAAGTTATGTCAACCGGTTCAGATGTGCTGGACAAAATTATGGCCCATAAAGCGCAAGAGGTAGCTCACGCTAAGCGGCAAATATCTCTTGCTGATGTCAAGGCTATGGCTGGCGATGTGCCAGAGTCGCGTGGTTTTGTTGATGCGCTAAAATCATCCTTATCGAATGATAGGTCTGCCGTGATCGCTGAAGTAAAAAAGGCGAGCCCCAGTAAAGGTATTATTCGCGCTGACTTCAAGCCTGCGCAAATTGCCGAAAGCTATCAAAAATATGGCGCCAGTTGTTTGTCAGTATTAACCGATGAAGAGTTTTTCAAAGGCAGTGCGGCTTACTTCGCTGCAGCGAGAGAGGCCTGCACTTTGCCGATGCTACGTAAGGACTTCATGCTTGATGATTATCAAGTGTACGAAGCCAAAGCGATGCAGGCTGATTGTATTTTGTTGATCGTCGCGGCGCTTGAAGATGGCTTAATGCAAGATTTGGCAGGTCGTGCGCAAGAGCTTGATATGGACGTTTTAGTTGAAGTACATAATCAAGCTGAGTTAGAGCGTGGCTTGAAGTTAGAGATGCCAATGATCGGCATTAATAACCGAAATTTACGCGATTTCAGCACCTCACTAAACACCACAATTGATTTGTTAGACTCGATTCCCGATGACGTTGTGGTAGTCACTGAAAGTGGTATTCATACTGAAGACGACATCGCTTTGATGCGTGAACATCAAGTTAATAGTTTTCTGGTTGGTGAAGCATTTATGCGTGCTGAAGAACCAGGGCAACGGCTCGCTGAGCTGTTTTTCTAGACGTACCTAAAGCGTTATAAATTTTAAGGAGTACATCCCAATGAAAGTTAGTGTAGCACTAGAGCAAAACGTAAATTTTAAGGGCACTTCTGGTACCGGACACGACATTATGATGGACGGTCCAGAAGAGTTTGGTGGCGAAAATTTAGGTGCTCGTCCTATGGAAACAATGTTGATTGGTATGGGCGGCTGCGCCTCTTTCGATGTTGTGCACATTTTACGCAAACGGCGTTTGACGGTAGACAGTTGTGTTGCTGATATCGAAGCCGAACGCGCTGATACTGAGCCAAAGGTGTTCACTAAAATCCACTTGCATTTTAAAGTCAGTGGTGAAAAATTAACCGAAAAAGCCGTTGGTTTAGCGGTTCAGCAATCGGCTGAAAAATACTGCTCGGCCTCAATCATGCTCGGCAAAACCGCTGACATCACACATTCGTATGAGATTCTATAATGAGCTTAGCTAGACCTCAGCATGCTGGCATGCGACACGTGGCATTAAATGTTTTGGACCTCGGCTTAGTTGAGTCGTTCTATGTCGATTTACTTGGTTTTGAAGTCGAGTGGAGACCGGACCCGGATAATGTTTATTTGTGCAGTGGCAATGACAATCTAGCGCTGCATAAAGTTGACGATACTGGCGAAAAAGCTCAGGCTTTGGCGCATACCGGCATTATTGTTGATCAAATTGAACAAGTGGATCAGTGGTATGAATTCTTGCTTGAGAATGG
>CAKZRZ010000132.1 GCA_937918955.1 uncultured Arenicella sp. | reverse complement strand
TTGAATGAACGTCTGCGTCCAATAAAACTGATTAGCATCAATAGTGCGCCTAACATACTCAGTAAGCTCGCTGGCGTTGCGGTCTGTGGCACCTTCATGGTGGTACCTTTAGGCATTAAGTTCGGCACGTTCTTAGATTTTGATTTTAGTGTGTCAGGGCGAGTCGGAGTTTTGTCTACCGCAACAAAGGCGGTGAACTTTGTAAGGATGTGATGCTTGATACCAAGCTCAGTTACCATAGGCTTTACTGTTGTTAGCGGTTCTTCACCGGTATGCAATTTATCCATCAAGGTATCCACTTTTTTGCGGGCCCATACCGTGTCTAGATTGTCGCTGTCTTTATTTTCGCTCGAACTGCCTAGGCTTAAAGTTTGCGACCAAGGCGTGTTCAGCATTGAACCTTGAACTTGTGCGCTATTAATCGGTGAGCTTGAGCGAATTAATACTGTTAAGGGTTCGCCGGCGTAAAGATCAGGCAGGCGGCTTGGATACTGTTCTACCTTGCCGGCGCTACTAGGCCAGTCGATGGTCAGATCACGTAACACTGGTTTTGTGATTTTGTCGAATAGGGTGGCCATTTTGCTTTGCACTTGATTAGTGTCACGAATGTAAGTGTAGGTGCCACGGCCAAACTTTGCGGCTTTGCTCATAAAAAATGCGTTTGGCGCGCTGCCGATGCCAACTGTGAACAATCTGGTGTTAGCCAGGTCTTGGTCGATGATTTTAAAAAGTTCGGCTTCATTACCAATTGCACCATCTGTAATGAAAATCACTTGACGTAAATAGTTCGGATCTTCAGCAGTGTTCAAGGCGAACTTTAATGCGCCTGTCATTTCAGTGCCGCCGTCCGCTCTTAAACCGTTGACCATTTGTTTTGCGCTTTGTATATGATCGAAGCTAGCCGTTTGGCTTTGTGAGTAAAGCGTGCGGTAGGTGCTATCGAAGTCAACAATATTAAACTTGTCGCTTGGGCTAAGGCGAGAGAGGGCGTCATGCAATGCCTGTTTGGCTTGCTGCATGGGTTGGCCGCCCATTGAACCTGATGAGTCGACAATAAATGTGACGTCACGCGGCAGCGATAAAGACACGCTGGTTGTCGGTGGCGCTAACATCATCATCGTGAAGTACTCTTTGCCAGATGAGCTCGTTGCTAACTCTTGCTGAAACATTGCGGCCTTTGGTGCTGTGCCTAAAATTGGCTGCCAAGTGAGTACTAAATCGCGGTCCATTAACTCATGACCGTTGGCAAGTTCTACCACAACATCTTGTCCAGAGCTGCCACTTACAGTGCTGCTGATTGGGTGAGTAGAGCTACTTACTTGTTGTAGGTCTAGGCCAACGTTTAGAGACAAGAACAAACTGAAGCGATGAGATGTTTGATCACTGAGACTGTGTGCTTGTGGCGGTGTAATATCATTAGCGTCAGGCACGCGAACAGTATTGTTAGCCCAGCCATTGCCTGTATTGATTTCGACATTATTGCTTCCTTGTTGCTCGGAGTTGTTATTGCTGTTTAGATCTTTTTCCAATTGTCGTTGCGTGTTCTCATCGAGCCTGATTGATTCTGTCGAGCCGTTTGCAACGTAACGTGGTGTCAGTGTGGTTGGCATGGTCAGGCTGAAAACATCGTCCTTATAGACCACGGTATCGATAAAACTAATATTGGCAATGATTTGCTCTTGCGGCCCAATGTTAGCAACCGCAATGCTGAAGAGATTTGGCCTGTGTTGCTGTAAAAGGCCTGCTTTCTTACCTTCGCGTTTTGCTTTTTCAAAGGTGCGTTTGGCTTGCTCTTTCTCTTTGATTTCGCCTTTGATGATTCGCTCGCCTATTTGAATTGTTAGGCTGTCTACCGCGGCGCCTTCGGGCAGTGGGAATACGTAGCGGCCGTTTAGCCATTGATCGCTGTCATTGCGAAAGGTTTGCTTAACGTTGATGGTTGCGAGCATGCCATTAACGTCGCCACTGATCGCGGTGTCTAATAGAAGTGCGCTTGTGACATTGCCGCTTTGGTCACGAAGTTCCAGTTCGCCCGCTGAGTTATTTGCGTTTGCGTGCATTGTCATTAGCAAGCTCATAAGGGCAAGGCTAAATGCGAAAGCTGATTTAATTGATAATTTCATGGTCTACTCAATCTCGTTTTGCGTTATAGGTGACATCCGTGTCTTAGTACTTCCGATGACTGAACTATGACGCCTCAACGTGGCCCTCGAGTGTTGGCAGTGTGAAATTGGGTGTTCACTCTGTGAGTTTGTGTGTGTTGAGTGTGAGCAAAGATGGGTAAAAAAAGGGTAATTAGCGCAACTACTGGTAGACTTTGGTCATTGGGGAAATTATTTTTCAAACTCGTAACCCCTTTTTGAGCTGTTAAACGATTAAGTTAGTAAGCCCTCAAACTTGGAGTCCCTGTGATTCATGCAGTATTAATAAATCGCTTTTCCCTTAGATTAATGCAAGATGATGCATTGATGAATGTATATGCCAAGGGTGATGCAAGAGCTTTCGAAGAGTTATATCGCCGGCATAAAGACGGAGTCTTCTCCTTTTTGCGCCGTCAATGCGATAGCTTTGAGGTCTGTGAAGAACTTGCTCATGATACTTGGATGGCTGTAATTAAACAGACTCTCGCGTATCAATCGAATACCGCAAGCGCTCAGTTTAAAACCTGGTTGTATCGGATCGCGCATAATCGTTTGGTCGACCATTGGCGAAAGTATGGTGGTGATGCCAATGT
>CAKZRZ010000131.1 GCA_937918955.1 uncultured Arenicella sp. | reverse complement strand
AAACCCCGTGCGAACACGAAAGCTGTTGATGAAAAGCTTCGAGATTAGTCGTTTAATTGGTCAAGTTGAACGCGATGGCTACACGCTCGCACCTTTGAGTCTATATTGGTCTAGAGGCAGAGCTAAGCTCAAAATCGGCTTGGCAAAAGGTAAAAAACAGCACGACAAACGCGCCAGTATTAAAGATCGCGATTGGAAGCGCGATCAACAACGAATCATGAAAGGTGGCTAAGGAACAACTTTCTCACCAAGGCTGAATTAACCACCCTTGATTGCAGAAGAGCGGCCCTCAAACTTTGATTTCCTAAGTAAGCCAATGGGCATTAAAAGATACTAATGCCCGCGAATTTTAGTAATACAGTACTAACAAATACAAACAACAAAATTGCTGGCACAAAAGTGCTCAAGGCAAAATTGACGTACTTCTGTGTAAAGGAGCCTTGATAGCGATCATCGCCAACCGACAGCTCTTGATCTAACTTGCTCTTGCGCCAGCGATACATTACAAACAGACAGACGATTAAGCCATTTAAAGGCAATATGGTTTCGTAAAAAACATCGTAAACCAAATCGAAGAATGAGTTTGTTTTGCCACCGTAAGCTAAAAATTCACTGAAAAACTCTACTCGCCCAAATGACACCATGCTGGCAATGACCAACAATGCAGCACAGGCGCCCAAAACCAAAACGCTTTTGAAACGACTGTATTTCAGCTGGTCTTGAAACGCTGAAATTGGCACCTGAAGAATTGAAACTTGCGAGGTGATCGCGGCAAAAAATACCAATAAAAAGAATGCACTTGCAAAAATCGAGGCTCCAATAAAGCCAATCGAGCCTTGGAGGGACAAGAAAATCTTTGGCAAAAAGGTGAATACCAAGGCAACCGAGGACGACGATAGCTCATCCGTATTAATCTGTGGGTTAAACACAAAAATTGCGGGCAAAATCAGAAGACCTGCGAAAAAGGCTACAGAGGTATCAACCATCGCAACCATTTTAGCGCCGCCGGCAACGCTCTCCTTTTTGCTAACGTATGAGCCATATGTAATCAGAATTCCCATACCCAGTGACAATGAAAAGAACGCTTGGCTTAATGCAATATTAACGGTTGATAAGTCGATTTTAGAAAACTCGGGAACCAAATAGAATTCAATTCCTTTAAGCGCATTTGGCAAGGTCAACACGAATGCAGTTAAGGCAATCAACATGATAAACAAGCTTGGCATCAATACTTTCGCTAATCTCTCAATACCATTTTGCACCCCAGAGTTTAAAATAACGCCAATAAGTAGGGTCAAAACTCCGAGGTAGATGAAAACGCCATTTGCATTAATAAAATCACCAAAGTAGCCGGGCTGTGACATCGCCTCTAGATTGCCGCTCACCGCACCGATAAAATAGCCCAATAGCCATACGGTTAACACCTGATAGAAAACCGCGATCATAAACGGTGTAATCAGCGCAAGCCAACCGCCAAACTTCCAAACCGAGTTATCTCCAGCAATCGATTTGTAGGCGCCAAGTGGGTTGCGCTGTGTATTTCGGCCAAGTGACATTTCGGCGATCATGACCGGTAAACAAATAAACACGACGAACGCCGCATATATAATGAGAAAAGCTGCGCCGCCGCTTTTAGCTGCGTTAACGGGAAAGCCGACCAAGTTGCCTATACCAACGGCAGACCCTGCCGCTGCCAAAATAAAACCTAGACGAGAGCGAAATTGTTCGCGTTTTTCTGCCATGCTGAATCCTTTGTAGTTATTATAATTGTGTTTCTTATAACGTAATCTGCAAAAGAGTCTATCTGCTGCTCAAGATCTTCTCAAGGGGTTATCCGCGGCAATTCCTAGCGAATAATTATATCTGAGGGGGTTCCGTTTCTAACTCTCAGAGTTTTCGCTCCAAAGCTGTTTGCTCAAGTAGCCTCCGGTAGATTGAATCGGTTTTGTCCGCCCTTTCTCGCTAACCCATGCCGCAAGTGCATAACGTGGCGCCTGTACAGTTGGCTCTTCAATGGTCCCGTTCCAGCTAAGCTTCTCAGCACTGGAAATTCGAGATAAGCTTAACACCACAAAGTCATGTTCTAAGGTTTTGCCTCTGTTTTCCCCGCGTTTTACGTCGTTAGATAAACCCAGACCAAGCACGGCTATGTTTAACTGCAATCCGCGTTCACCCAAACGAGTACTTAACTCAGATTGCTTAAAATCAGCTCTAAATTGTCCTGAATCACTGACATCTAGCTGCAGGTCACCGACTAGCGGTGAATCGTCGATCGTCGGACTGCCCCACAAACGCCAACTTCGCCACTCATCTCCAGCTTTACGAACGCCTGGAGTGTAGACCGTTCGTTCGTCGTTCTCAGCCGCAATTTGGCGCTGGCGTTGACTATATTCGCGGCTTGCATACGGGTCTTTCCAACCAATGTAGTCCCAATAATCGACGTGTAAGGCAATAGGCACGAAACCAGACCAAAGATCTTGATGACCAGTCAATTTGGACATCCATCGATCAGCGGGTGGGCAACTGCTACAGCCCTCTGAGGTGTATAGCTCGATCAAAGGCACTTGCTTCTCACCGCTCATAAACTGCTGGGCGTTCGCCGACATGGATGTCAACAAAACCAATAGAGCCAAACTCAGTGAGCTCAATCTGCGCAAAAGAATTATCGCTTTATGTTTAGGCCGCATGTTCTTGAGTCTCCGCTTGATTTGGGTTGATCAATTCAGTGATACGATTAGCAAAAACCTCCAAAGCCGTTTTTCGAGCCGACTGCTTGCGCATCAACATAACGACTTCTCGACTGGGTTGAGGTTCTACAAAGTTTAGATAGCGAATACCGTCAGTTGCTTTTTTGCTCGCAAGTTCAGGAACCAGAGTCATGCCAGATCCATTAGCCACCATGTGCAGCAAGGTATCCATACTCGTTGCCTTGAAGCGCATGTCCTCATGCGCACCTGCACTTTTGCAAACATTTAACGCCTGATCTCGTAAGCAATGCCCGTCTTCGAGCATCAATACAGAGTGCTCCTTGAGTACTTGCAGGCCCACCGCTGTCTCGCACTTGGCTAACTCATCTTGCTCACTTACCGCTAGCTTAATAGCTTCTTGATAAAGTGGCACTTCATAAAATGAAGTATCGTTGTCAAGCTTTGCTAGTATCACTGCGTCTAACTCGCCCTTTATCAATTTTTGGTTTAGCTCCCATGTCTGTAACTCATAGAGGTAGATCTGCGCCTTCGGGAATTCACGACTCAGAATCGGCATCAGAGTTGGTAACAGATAGGGGCCAATCGTCGGGATTAGGCCAATATGAAATTCGCCTGCAAAAGGATCTTGGCTAGACTTAGCAGCGGCGCGAATATTGTCAGCTGTAAGTAAGATCTCGCGAGCCATTTCCACAACTTGCTCGCCCAGCGCAGTGAATAACACCTGACGTGTTGAGCGTTCGATTAACGGTGCATTAAGCTCTTCTTCAAGCTTCTTAAGCTGACCACTTAAGGTAGGCTGACTGACATAGCATCGCTCTGCGGCTTTACTGAAATTGTTCATATCATGAACGGCTACCAAATACTGTAGGTCGCGGATATTCATGCGTGCTCCAAGGCGTTTTGACGGCCTTGAAGCAATATGATCAGCTGCGCTACTTAAGCGGCTTTATCACACTATCCAGGCCTTCGATTTTTAATTCAAGGCACAATTTCATCAACTCGCCTAACTCACCTTTGGGAAATTCGTTCTTTTGAAACCAGAACAAATATTCTTCAGGTAAATCCACTAACGCCCGGCCAGCATACTTGCCAAACGGCATAGTCCAGCGTGCCAGCTTGATCAGGTCATCTGGCGAAAAGCCTAGATGATCGTAAACGTTGTCACTATTGGTGAAATTGTCGTTCATTTAAAATATTGGAGTAGAGCTATTTTCGGCCCTACTCTATCAATCTCTTTAATATAGATAGGCTTAGGCTTAGAAATCTTGCAAGAAAACTTCCAAGTCGTCAGAACCGCCGATGTTTTTGCCGTCAAAGAACACCTGAGGCACGGTGCCGTTACCAGAAATTGCCTTCACACTGACCGAAGTCGCATCTTTGCCAAGCACGATTTCCTCATAGGCAATACCCTTGTCGGCTAACATCGCTTTTGCTTTAACGCAGAATGGGCATCCCGGTTTAGTGATGACAGCCACTGACGATGGCTTCTTGGCATTTGGGTTTATGTAGTCCAACATGGTATCTGCATCAGACACTTCGAAAGGGTCTCCTGGCTGATCTGGTTCAATGAACATTTTCTCGACAACGCCATTTTTAACCAGCATTGAGTAACGCCATGAACGCTTACCAAAACCAAGATCCTCTTTGCCGACTAACATACCCATGCCATCGGTGAACTCTCCATTGCCATCCGGAATAACGGTGATATTGCTTGCTTCTTGATCTTGTTTCCAAGCGTTCATCACAAAGGTATCGTTTACGCTCATGCAGATAATGCTATCAACACCATTACTGGCAAACGTTGAAGCCAGTTCGTTATAACGTGGCAAGTGAGTCGATGAACAGGTTGGCGTAAAGGCGCCTGGCAAAGAAAATAAAACGACGGTTTTGTTGGCAAATAAGTCATCACTACTCAGAGTGACCCACTCATCATTTTCGCGAACACGAAAGTTAACATTGGGTACTTTTTGGCCGAGCATTGCGGCGGATTGAACTGAAGATGAATTGGTCATATGGCTGCTCCGAAAGCGATATTGATTAACTTGGCTTGATTGCGCGTGTCACTTAATTGAACTGAGTTTATCGCGAGCACATAAAAAGCTAAAATCGTTTAATTCGATGTTATCTATCTATTTTAACGATTAATAAAATAAGCCTTTGATGGTCAGCTAGGAATAAGTCTTTTTTATAAGCTAGCCTTTAATACTCGCATATGCATCTAGTGCTAATTGTCTGGCCTGTTTATGTTCTACAATAGGCATCGGATAATTCACCCCTAAAGTAATGCCTGCCGATTTCAATGTCTCTTCATCAGCCTCCCAGGGTTTGTTTAGGTATTTGCTACCCAAGTGCGCGAGTTCGGGAACCCACCTCTTAATGTATTCGCCGTGCTTATCAAACTTCTCGCCTTGAAGGATTGGGTTAAATATTCGAAAGTATGGCGATGCATCGGCTCCGCTGCCGGCCACCCATTGCCAACTTGCTGTGTTATTGGCGATATCAGCGTCAACCAAAGTATCCCAAAACCACTCCATGCCTTCATGCCAATGCGTTAAACAATGCTTGCACAGAAACGAAGCGGTAATCATCCGCACGCGATTGTGCATATACCCGGTTGCCCATAATTCGCGCATACCCGCGTCGACAATCGGGTATCCGGTTTGACCTTTTTGCCACGCGGCGAGCAGGGTGCTATCGCTATGCCAAGGAAAGTTCTCAAACTTAGTATTGAACGGCTCTTTAGTGATGTGTGGGAAGTGGACCAACAGGTATCGGCTAAATTCTCGCCAACCTATTTCAGATAAAAACTTTTTACCGTTATCGCTACTCACTTGTCTCGACGCCATGGCTTCCTGAGTATCGACCCAAATTTGCTTCGAACTTATCTCTCCAAATGCTAAATGCGGTGACAGCATCGACGTGTTTTCCTCGCTCGGAACATCTCTTCCATCTGCGTATTTAGAAATAACAGTCTCTAAAAATACCGCGAGTCGCTGCTGTGCGCCCTCTTCACCGGGCTGCCAACGTTCAGCAATACCTGCAGACCAATCGGGTGTAGTCGGGAGCAGCCCCCAAGTATCTAGATTTTCGGATTCAATAGAGTGACTCGTAGGCGTAAAATTTGGAATATCGAGCATTTCTTTTGGCTGCAAATTAGCAACACAATTACGCCAAAATGGAGTAAAAACTTTGAATGGTGTCGACTGCTTTGTCAGAACCTCGGTTGGCTCAATCAGTAATTGACCATTAAAAGACCGAGTTTCAATGCTCCCGGCGCAAGATTCTTTGAGTGCTGCACCTTGCTCAATACCCTTTGGCGAGTACACCCTATTCCAAACGAGTGCATCGGCTTCAACTTGATCAGCGAGTTCAAGCAGTACTGCTTCGGGCTCACCAGTTCGCAAAATAAGTCGGACCTCTTTTTCAGCAAAAGCCATTTCTAAGCTTTTAAGACTGTGGTGAAGCCACCAGTAGCTGGCCCCACCAAGTGACTCAGGATAAATAAATACCGGCGTGATCTCGCCACGGGCTGCGCCATAATGAAGAGCCGGGTTGTCGCGAAGACGTAGGTCTTCTCGTAGCCAAACTAGGGTTTGCATTTTCGGTGTTTCACAATTGAATGGTTGATGCTCTCGCGTTGGCAGACCAGTCTAGCGGCAACATTGTTTAGATTACGTGCTTTGTTCACTAAATTTACGTATAAAAAACAGACTAAATACACATACCAAAAACATAAGTACGCCAGCGCCATAAAATAATTGGTTTTGTCCAAAAGTAGACCAAATGAAGCCGCTAACAAAGCTGCCTATTGCCCCACCAAGACCGAACGTAACGCCACTGTATAAAGCTTGGCCTCGAATCTGATAGCGCCCCTGAAACAGTGTATCAATCAATTGAATCATAACGCTGTGATACAAGCCATAGGTGATCGCATGCAGTATTTGGGTAAAGAGAATAATACTTTCTTGCTCGGGAAACCTAGCAAGCAAGACCCAACGCAGAGCAGCTACCACAAAGGTAAAGGCCAAAAGACTCCCCAGAGCGAATCGTCTTAATAATCGATAGCCAAAAATGAAAATAGCAATTTCGAATACAACACCAATCGACCACAACATACCAATGTGAAACTTGCTGTAGCCGTAACTCTCTAGATAAATACTGAAGAAGGTATAAAATGGAGCATGGCTTATTTGCATCAGCACACACAAGGAGAGAAGTATCAGGACTTTTCGATTGAGCAACTTGGCTAGAGGAATAACTAGACTCTTATCACTAATGATTTTCTGACCTTCGCGCTCACCATCTTTTTCAGGTACTAAATTTGCATCTCGCATCAAGAGACTGGCAAAAAACAAACATAAAAGTGCAAGCGCGCCGGCAGGCAATATCGCCGATGGACCAGTGAAATCCATCAACCAGCCTAAGCCTGAAACCGTAACGATAAAACCTACCGAGCCCCAGAGTCGTATCAAACCATACTGTTCTTTTTTGTCAGCAAGATGATTTAGAGTTGCCGCTTCAATCTGCGGCAAACACGCGTTCCAAAACACGCAAAAACCAAACATGGCGATAGCCATAGCCCAAAAATCCGCGAGCCAATAGGTGCAGACATAAACGGCCAAAGTAGCGAGTGTTGCATATTTGATTAGACCGAGAGAACTGCCTTTTCTGAGCGCGATATTATCAGCGAAAGCTGCCCAAATATTAGGAGCGATAACTTTCGTCACTAACAGAACTGCCATCAACTGCCCTATTTGAGCGGCGTTGAAACCCTTGTGCTGTAGATAGAGGCTCCAGTACGGCACGATAACGCCGACCGTTGTGAAATAGAAAAAGTAAAAGTTGGAAAAATGCCAATTGCGCATAGCTAGAAGCGCGGCCACTCAAGCCAGTTTAGACGTGGCATATCAACTATATTCGACCAAACTGCTTGAGCCTTAAATATTCACTAACTAATTGAATATGAATATTCTTATGTGTCGCATCTACCACCGATACGCCGCGCGCTCTTAGCAACGCCAGCATTTTTCGACGATTGATCTCAAAGTGTTTTGTACCAGCGTATAGCATCGCATCTGCGATTTCCGTTGTCGGCATTTCATCAACCGATTCTAACAAGCGCTCTTGCAACGCGACTACCATTACCAGATGCTGTTTTGACAATATTTCGACAGCCTTATGGAGGTCGTCGTTATCCTCATCTCGTACATTGGTAAGCACAATGATAAGGGATCGTTTTCGATGCTTCGCCAATAGGTTCTCTGCGGCACTAACGTAATCGCTGCTTTCTGTCGAGGTTTCGAGCGCGTAGAGATGATTCAGCAATGTGTTAATACTGGTTTTGCCTTTAATCGGCGGTAACCAACTGGGTTGACCAGAGAATGTCATCACGCCCACCGCATCGCCTTTATCGAGCGCTATGTAACTACTCATCAACAAAGCGTTTAGGGCGTAGTCAAAATAACTCAGGTTTTTCTCCATAGCACGCATTCGCCTACTGCAATCAAGTAGAAACACCACATTTTGATCTTTCTCCTCTTGGTACTCTCGCGAAATGGGGGTGCCTAGCTTGGCCGATGCTTTCCAATCAATTTGTTTAAGGGTATCGCCTTCTCGAAATTCGCGAAGCTGGTTGAACTCCATACCAGAGCCTTTCTTCTTGGCTATGTGAGCACCCATATTGCGCATTGCCTGTTCGACGCCAAAAATAAACGAATTTGATACCGCACTAAAATCAGGGTAGACCTTCACTTCGTCAGCATCACCGAGGCGATGAATAAATTGCCAAAAGCC
Organism: uncultured Arenicella sp.; assembly: GCA_937918955.1. Classification (GTDB taxonomy): domain Bacteria; phylum Pseudomonadota; class Gammaproteobacteria; order Arenicellales; family Arenicellaceae; genus Arenicella. Next base: position 4,140 of record CAKZRZ010000131.1, on the reverse strand, counting down.
GTAGCGCGAAGCAACCAACACGTAGGCTGGCTCAAATCTAGCCAAGCCTCGCACTTTAGGCACCACGGAGTATTCAATGAGACCTCGACGCTCGTCGTCAATCAACTGCTCAAGCGGAAAGCCTGCGCCGTGAAAATTCGATGGGATAGCATCACTGATGCTCACCGCTAATTCTCGACCGCTATAATTGCTCAACTCCAGCCGAATCGATTGGGGTCTGTTCAGTGAGAACGAATTTGGTAAATGGCGTTCTAATACAAGTTGCTCTGAGGATAAGCGACCGAGGCCATCGTACAGTACTATGATAGCTAGGCACAAAGCGCCCAAGCCAAGCAAGCTCGAGAGTGTACTTGGTTCGTAACTGTCTGGTCCGAATACCCTGATAAGGCCGATAAACAACGCCAAGCACGCGCCTAATGTGACCGCCACTAATAGTCGCGGAGTGGGCCTTAGCGATAAGAACTGCGGAAGTCTCACTTTCGCGGTGCCTCGATATCCATCAACATTTGACCCAACACATCATTAACGCCAAGACCTTCAATTTCAACATCTGGAGTTAAGGCTATGCGGTGCTGCAATACGGCGATCGCCATGGCTTTTACGTCGTCCGGGAGCACAAAGTTTCTGCCTTCTAAAAAGGCATTGGCTTTAGCAATTCGGACCAAGCCAATACTGGCTCGTGAACCTGCACCGCGATAAATCGACGGATGCTCACGGGTTGCACGCACAATGCGAACCGCGTAATCGATAACTTGATCATCAATCGAAACGTCAGCAACTTGCTGTTGAATACCAAGTAAGTCACTGGCGCTCAATACCGGCTTAACAGAATCAATTGAACTATTGTCGCCAACGTGGCCAGCGGTAATCAGCTTAGTAAGCTTTACTTCGTCTGAAGCGTTCGGGAAATCAATGATTACCTTAATCAAAAATCGGTCCAGTTCGGCTTCTGGTAGGGGATAGGTGCCCTCTTGTTCGAGCGGGTTTTGAGTCGCCAACACCATGAATGGGAGCGGCACTTTGCGTGACTCACCTTCGGTGGTAACTTGTTTTTCCTGCATCACTTCAAGCAATGCGGCTTGCGACTTAGCTGGCGCTCGGTTGATTTCATCAGCGAGCAATAAGTTAGTAAACACTGGGCCATAATTCATTTGAAATGACTGGTTTTGCATATCAAAAACTACGTGCCCGGTTACATCTGATGGCATTAAATCGGGCGTGAACTGAATACGTTTGAAATCGCCAGAGAAAGTTCGCGATAGAGCTCTAACGAGCAGAGTTTTACCTAGGCCAGGCACACCCTCTAATAAAACATGGCCGTTAGACAATAGAGCCAAAACAACATGCTTAACAACCGACTGCTGACCAACAAGTGCGGTATTAACCTGCGCCAACAGTAATCGCAATTTATTGACGGTGTCTTGCTGCTCAGTGCTCAAGCTTTCCTGTGAGGCTGTCGCTGTCACGTTGGCGTTATTGGGTTCGGCGGAACTTAAATTGGCCGAGACCTGTTCGGCTGAATCTATAGCAGCTTGCTCATTAATCTCAGGTTGATTTTCGGGTGTGTCGGTCATAATTGTTTCCTAATTGCGTTGCCAATTTTAAGGGCCGCGAGCAGTTGTTGTTGACTGCTCAGTCCACCACATAAAACGAGCCATTGTTGTAGGGTCGATTGTTTTATATCGGTTCGTTCAAGCAACATGGTTAATTGTGCTTGCTGATTTAGCTGCGGATAGTTTGGATAGAACAAACGCATTTGTTGTTCAATATCCTCTTTGATGGGCTCCAATAATTGCTCGTATTGTTCATTCGCAATCAAGTACTTTGCACTAGACGATAAGTGCTCAGCAAAGTTACGGCGCTGCCCTTCCACCGTTTCGATCACGCTCTGCACTCGAATGCCTCGCCACCATAGCCATAGCGCTAAGAGCGCTAGCAAAGCATAAATAGCCTCATAGAAATACTGAGCTAATATTTGGCCAATTGACGGTGAGCTAATATTGTAAAACAAGTGCAGCCGAGAATCGTTTGGAACCAAGTAAGACAAAAAGTAGGCATGATCACCAAGGCCAATGTAATTATTTTGCCAAAGTTTGAGGCTAGAAACGGCAGTAAAATAACCTTCGCCATACTCATATTGTAGAAAGCGACTTCCGTGCTCATCATCGATAGAGGCTGCTAGGGTGTATTTTTCATTACTGACATAATCTGAGTATGTCTCATCACTAACATCCTCAGAATAGTCGTCATCCAAGCTCTCGTCTAGGCTCTCGCCTGTGCTTTCATCGTACTCTTCTGAATACTCGTCATACTCTTCGCTGCTATCGCTGTCCAGCTCTAGATAAGCGTCATCTTGATCGTCTTCATAAGAATCATAATCTTCGTATGAATCATAGTCGTAGTCATATTCGTCATTGTTCACGAACACAAAACGGTCAAGCACGGCTAAGTGAATATCATCATCGGGATCGCTAATACTGGCTTTGAAAAACTCGTGTTGATAGTCAGCATTTAATATATCGAACAAGTCTGAATCAAATTCACTACCCGTCTCATCATCGGTCGCGTCTCTGCTATTCGCATTCTCTTTATCAGCCCCCTCTAACTCGTCGCTATCGGCATCCTCTTGCGTTTTTTGAGCTTCTCGATCGGCTTTTTCGGCGGCACGTTTAGCGATACGTTCGTCGATTTTTCGATTGGTCTCCTCCATGCGCTCAGCAGTCGTCAATTCATCGCCATCATCATCGATAAAGGAATCGGCTACCTCTATGTCCTGGTAATCAACCTTGATATCGAAATGATCGAGTATCGAATTACCGCCTTCACTATCTTGATTGGCACCTACCAACAAAAAGCCCCCACGCTCAACCCAATTAAGCGCGGCGTCGATTCGGCTTTGCGAGACCAGCATGCTGTCTACTTCGGTTAACACAACAACATCGCCGACATCAATCTTGTCAAAGTCCAGCGTATCTAGAGTACTCTCGACGACAACATCTCGTGATTCTAAGAACTTTTGCGCGGCCAAGTACGGATTTACTCGAGCCTCTTTACTCTGGCCAGTCCAAATTTTAGTCTCGTACTCCTCAGTAAAAAAGAAATACCCAACAGACAGTAAGGCGGTAAGTACGGCGACAAGCCCCCAAAGCCACAGAGATTTCATGAGAAAACCTCTTGCCATCGGCTGCATAATTGTTCGAACTCTGCTTCGCTTGGCTCTATATGCGCGTAGGCAATTCGTTGCCAAACCAGCACCAGTGACCGCATAAACAAACTAATCGCTTGATTCACTTGTTGATCAATTCGATCGCAGCATTCTGCTTCAGTATCACTGCTAAAGAATCGACACTTGTAGTCGTGTAGCAAGGTGATCAAGCTTGACCTTAAAAGGGTTGCTACAGCTTGACGCCGATCTCCCGCTTGCCAAAATGCTTTGGCCTCGGCGACAACATCATCAGAGACTGTGTCTTTTTGGATGTCTAAGCCAAAAAGTGTTGTTGGCAATTCTGGCTCCGATTCATCATTTTTAATGTCTGAAACCCAAGCACTGATTTGCTCTCGATACTTAACGATGAGAAATATAATCAGTGCAATTACCGAGCCCCAGAGAATAATTTCCAATAGTTGAGCAAAACCACCAACTGCCTTGTTAACCGAAGAAATAAATCTAACTGTCTTAATGATCCATACGGGAAATTTGCCATCTTCGAGCTGCTCCTCCTCATCCAATGAATCGTTTTCATCAAAAAGGTCTATAAAGCGCCTGCGCGTTACTGTTTCCTTTTGAGCAAATTCATCGCCTAGCAATATTTCTTTAATTTCAGAGTGATAGGCCGTTGAGCTCGCTGATCTTGGTAGGGTTTGATCTTCTTCAAGCGTAAAATTACCGCCTGTGTATAGATCTTCAGAATCACCATCTTGGGCGATAGCGTTGCTTGGCAGCATTAACGCAGCGAACACCAATGTCGCAATAACGCGCCAATATTGAATTAAAGCGCTCATTCAGAACCGCCCATTGGGCGTCGATACCCTCGCATCCAATCTCGAAAACAAATCTCGATATCCCAGCCCTCTAGTTCGACTCGACGCGAGATATACAACATAAAGCCGGCTGCCGTATAAAACGGCGCAATCGCTGCC
>CAKZRZ010000130.1 GCA_937918955.1 uncultured Arenicella sp. | reverse complement strand
GAACAGAACCTTACGAAAAGATTACAAAAAGTTAATTTGACAAGACAGGGGGGTAGTCCCACCCTAGGGCCGACCGTAGGGAGGGTATATATATGTCAACCGCACTAAATTTTACGTAAAAATTCGCCAATAAATAAATAGGAATTAAACGTTCGTTGAGAGGCTTACAGTAATTCGCGTGGAATGCTAAAGAAATTCGGGCTTGACAAGGGATGGGAAGTTCGTTATGTGGGATAGTAAAGTTATTTACGGAGATTAAAATGGAAAAAGCAACGAATATTGATGCATTGGAACTGAACGTAAGGTACAAAGTAGAATATTTTACTGAAATAATAAGGGGAAAACAAGTACGCTTTGGTACTTACGCGGGTACGTCAGCTAAAGGGTTCGGCCTATATTTTCGTTTTGAAGGCCTAGGCCCGTCGCTAGTTAATCCTGATTATATTGTTAGGATAACAGATATACGCGAGCTAAACGCCGAGGATAATTGAAGGGTTTAATGAAATGAAGTTTAGGCTATTTGGAATGGAAATAGACTGCGGGTGCGATAAACGTAGGGATGTGTTAATGAGTTTTTGGAATAATCAGAGCGATGAATTCAAAAACAAGCTTAAGGGTAAATCTTTAACGTTTATGGGATGGAAATATTCGTTTGATGAGAACGGCGATGTTTGCGCGGAAGAAGAAGTTAAGAAGAAGTAAATTTTAAATAAAGGCCTAGAAAATGAGAGTTAAAGTTGAATTAAGCAGCACAGAGATTACGCTTTTGAGGAATATTTTGGTGAAAGAGCGGGATATTGGAAGTAAACAAATTCACGGCACATCAAGGTTTAAATTCACTCCGCGTGGGAGCAAAATCCAACGTATATTAGATAAATTGCCGTTAGTAAACTAATCGTACAAATAAAATAGGCATTGTACGCGTGGAATTTACGCCGATTTCAGGCCGAATGTTGCACAGGACTAGGCTCGCCGCAGCCGAAAACCGTTTGCCTATAACTAAATCCCATAATACGCGTTAACAAGAAGTCGCTGGAATACGAGTGAGTTGACAAATCTCGATAAACGCGGAATAAGCGACCGAAGGGAAGCGTCCAAAGCAACGCGCAGCGGTGCGCCTAGGACGTGACCGCAGCGTCAGCGACCGCGTTTATGTAATTTGTCATACTCCGAGTGTAGGTTCCAGCCGATTTCGCGAATTGATGTGCCAAAATTACCTTAATTATTTCCAAAATTATAATTAATTACACAAAAACCCTCGTTTTATCTCATTTGAGCTTTACTCAGCTTTTCAAATCTGTATTAGCTATATTATAACGTAAATTTAGCGGTTAAATATAATATGCTCTCCATGAGCGTTGTAGTGATGCCGCTACCGAGGAACGTAAGTCGATTAACCCCCGCTTACGTTCCTTAATGGAGAAGATTAAAGTGAGTTTAATTGACGGCCCTGACCATAGCGTATTTGATGAGTTTAACGCTCGCGAAGAACAGAACGCTATTGCGATTAAGGAAGACAGTATATTTGTACGCGTAGCTAAGCTTACAGCTCAAAACGTTGATGATGAGTCTTTGCAACGTATATTTAATCTTACAATCGCGGAGCTAGCCGAAGTCCGCAAAAATGAAGAATACGAAATCTCATACGCGGGCGCGGTAGCCGACCAAGTTGAACGTCCGTTAAGTATTGACGATGCTTGGGACGAAATTGAGCATAAGGCTTTAAAAGCCGCGAAAAGTTCTATTGACTATATGGACGCTGACAGTGCAATGGTCATGGCATTACGCGCTAATAAAGCAAAGCGTCGTACGCGTGAAAACGACTTAGAAGATAAGTCAACGAACGTTAACATTAAAACTGTAAACATTGCGGTTCCGCACGCGTTAATGGAAAGCATGGCTAACGTTAATTTGTCGAAAGAAATGCAAAAATTGATTGAAGCTAATCAGGCAGCAAAAATTGTTGATATGGCGAGACCAAAACGCATTGACGAGTTGATGCAAGAAAAAACGCGTATTGAGAAGCAAGATGCGGATATTCTTGAAATATTTGATAAGGATATTTAAACGTGTACGTTCCTGACCATCAGACGTTTGATAAAGAGTTTTTGCAAAAAGCGAATTTTGCAATGCCTAAATTCTTTATTTCGACGATGATACCGGAAGAATTAAAACTGCCTGTTCCAGAGTTTCATGTTACGGTTTTATGTCGCATGATGCTAGGAACGTCAAGGCAGTGTTATGCGTTACCGCGCGGTACGGCTAAGACAACTCTCGTTCAGTTGGCGGTTATATGGCATTTGATTTATACCGAGCATAGGTACTGTTTGTACGTCTCTGCGATTCATTCTAATGCGTGTAATTACGTTGAGCAGATTGTTACGATTATGCGTAGTGATAATTTTGCGTTAGTTTACGGCGGTATTGATATTGGGAACGACGGCTATATGCGGCGCAGTGACGGAGATTACTCGTTTAAAGTAAATAAACTTTACTTTGAGGATGTAACCCAAAAAGACGGTAGTGTTGTTGCGGTTTTAAAGTCACGTAAAGTTAGAATTTATATTCAATGTAAAGGCGCAGGTCAGGCCGTTCGTGGGATTAAAAAGGGTGCTAATCGTCCGAGCTTGTTAATCCTTGATGATATTGAAGATAAAGAGCTTTTAACAACGGGCAACAGTGAAGGGAATTATACGAAATTGTCTAATTGGGTAGAATCTACGTTGATTAAAGCTTTAGACATTACGAATATGAAAATTATTCAAATTGGAAACCTTGTCGCGGCTAAGTCCGTATTGATGGACAATTTAGACGACGACCGCTATTCTTCGATGGTTTATGGAGTTATAAAAGAAAACGGTGATTTACTTTGGCCTGAGCTTTGGAATTGGGCGAAAATTAGTGCTGACTATAATGCGTACCTAAAGAAGAATAAGATTGCTCTTTGGTATGCAGAGATGATGAATTTTCCGCGTCCACCGGGCGGTGGGATTGTAACTATTGACCAGATAAGGTTTAAACAACCTCCGTTACCTGACGCAAGTAATAATTTATACGGAGTTATTACTGTAGACTTAGCCGCGACAAACGAAAGTTACTCTCATGCAACTGCGGCTACTGTTCATATATTCGACGGAGAAAGCTGGATTAATGCCGACGGATTTTGTATTGTAGGCTTAGACCCGATTGAATTATTACGTAAACTTGTCGCGTTAAGTGATAAATGGCGAATTAATTTTATAGGGCTGGAGAGTGTCGCGTTTCAAAACGTTCTTGCGCCTATTTACGATTATATTTTAAGAACTGAAAATGTTCACCATATTTCGTTTGTTAAATGCCCTGCGCGTAAAAGCAAAACTGACAGAATTAACGCTTACGCTGGACTAATAAAAGAAGGCGTTGTTACGATAGCGGGCCACCGCAATAAAACGATTAACCAGCTTTTAAAATACGATGTTTTGTCCAACACAAACGATGACGATGATATTGACTCCGCTGCGCATTTAGGGCATATGTTGAGTAAATACGGGGGCGAAATTGCACAGGGTTATACGCGTCAGCAGTCAAGATACAATATGTCCGCAGTAAACAGCGGAACTTTTCACGAAACAAGTGTGAGTTTATAATGCCGTTAAAGAATAAGAAAGACAAATCGTTTAGCTATACGCAAAATGCTGCGCGTACGATTAAGATAAGCGAAACTGTAAGTCTAAAAGGACATAATTATATTCATCTTTTAAACTACATTAACGCGCGTAGAGATGAATACGACCATTACCGTAGCGAACTAATTTGCCGACTTGAGCAAATCGACTGTATGCTCGGCGGCTACGAGTCTAAAGAAGAATCCGAAAACCGCGAAGAACGCCGTAAAGATGCTGTACGCGGAAATGACGGTAACGAACTTCCAACTGCAAAGTTAAACTTAACTCTTGACCGTTTAAACGACGCGTTAACCGCTATAATGGGAATTCTATTCCCGCATCACTCTTTTTATCGCGCGACTGCGGAAGCCGACCAAATGCAAAAAGCTCACGCACTTGCTAAGATAATGAACGAAGAAGCTAAACGGTTTAAACACTATTCGGAAATCTCTAAAATTGTAATGCACGCGTTAAAGTATAATCTTTCAGGCGGAATTGTAGAGTGGTCACAGCTCTACGGTCGTTCGTTTGCGCAAGAAACTGCGGGAAGCTCTGTTGACAGTACAAACGACAGCGTAGTTTTCGAAGGTAATAAAATCGAAGCAATAGACGTTTATAACTGTGGATGGGATATGTCCGTTAATATTGAAGACGTATCGCGCGAAGGTGAGTATTGGTGGCAAGTTAAACGCGAAGGATTGTTTAGCCTAAGAAAACGCTTACTTGTCGATGAGACAATTTACGGGCCAAAGGAATTAAAAGATACGTTAAAAAATCTTGTTCGTGACGTTAGTCACATACGCAGCAAATTCCTTACTAACCGTGATTTTGACATTGACGCGAAGTATAGCTACCTTGGCGCATTCGGAACTTCGTGTAACTACCATGCACGGGAGACGTTCATTTATAACGGTAAAAACGTAAATACGTCAGACCCTAAATTTGACTGGAACGCATGGGCAGGTTTCGGAACGCAAGGCGAGCATAACTCTGCGTTTGGTACTGCTGAAATTCTTGAGATATTTATACGTATAAATCCGAAAGATTTTGGTTTAGGTAAAAAAGACACAATAGAGACTTGGTATTTTGAAGTTGTCAACGACGTTTACATTACTTACGGCGCAAAGCTAGGCGAACAAAACGCTCCTTTTCCTGTATTTATGCAAACGTTGTCAGACCACAGCGATGTTGTAGATAAATCCGTTGCTGAGATGTTAATGCCTTTACAAGAGATAGGGCAAAAAATAATTTCCGCGCATTTCCAGTCTGTAATTAAAAAGCTAGGTAACGGAAATACGTTTGTTCGCAAAGGCCTCGTTGACGCAAAGCGTGTAGCTTCAAACGTAAACGGTGTGCATGAAGTAGACGCTGTAGACCATGATAAGCCTATTTCGCATCATATACACCAAATGGCTGAAACGCCTAACACCGAGAACGCAATTTCCGAGATAGGTACTTTGGATAATCTCGCGCGTCAGGCTTTACCTACTGCGAGTGGAAAAGTCATGACCGACTTAGACAGAGCGACTAAGCATCAGAGTGAGACCGTTAAATTTGAAAATTCGCGCTTAATGAACCATTACGCGGCTTTACTTGACGACCGTGGTTTTTGTGATATGCGTATAATTATGCGTGATAATGAATTAATCAATCGTGACACGTTTGACGGTGGGATTGAGGAAAAACCCGAAGACCCTGAAAAGCCTCAGCGTTTAACGTACACTGCTAGCGAAATGCGCGAAGTTAATATTAATGTGTCTAACGGACTTTTAAACATAGACCGTTTTGCAATTATGTCTTCCTTAGAAACTATTATTAACTTTATTATCCAGTCAGGTAATCGTGACAGATTTGACCTTACAAAAATTATTAATTTTTATTCTGACTACGCGGGTATTGAGGTTGACTTAAATCAATTTATCTTAGCAAATCCTTTAGATACGTTAGACCCTCAGATACAGCAATTTTTAATTCAGGCGGCAAACAGTGGTCAGTTGCAAACGATAATTGACCAGTTAACGCAAGGGGCGGAGGCTTAAATGGAATTTATAAGCAGAGACGATTATTTTCTTAGTGAAAACCTAATTGGCTACATAAAAAACAATCCTGCATTAAAAGCACTCGAAATTGAACGTTTACAGGAAAAATTAAACCGAGCACAAAAAATGTTGGATTCAGAGATTTCGCTGGAAAACCCAGAGGAAGCGATTTTAAATATTAAAGTTACGCGTCAGAAAGTTCACGCGCTTAAAGCGGCAATTACACAATTAAACGGAGAATAAAATGGCAGGTGGAAGATTAGAAGGACTACGTGAGCCTAAACGCGAGTCAGCGCCAACCCCAACTGAAGAAATTGAAATCAACCCTAACGAAAGCTTTACGGACGATGGATATGTCCCTGACGAAGATTTCGAGGAAAACGATTTTCGCGAAGACAATGAAACCGAAACAAACTTTGATGACTTGGAAGATTTATTCGAAGATGAGGCCGATGACTTTGACGCGTTGTTTGAAGAGCTTGACGAGGACGAAGAGCGTAAGCCTAGAGACGTTGACAGCGTTTTGGATAAATTTCTCGAAAAAATCGCGGGAATGGGCGACGCGCCGAAAGATGAAAATTCCGACGACGACACGTTTACAAGTTTCTTTGACAATATCTACGGAGACGGGTTGGACTTTTCTACGATGTTTGACGCGGACAACATGGAAGAAGGCCAACTTGATAAAATCAACGAAGAATTGAACAAACAATTTAAAACTTTAACATCTACTATGACGCGTAAAACTATGGAAGCTGTGATGGGCTTAGTTGACACGCATATAAAATCAACGCTAGAAAATGCTCAAAAAGAACAGACGTCTGCGCAAGTAAAAACAAAATTACGTTCACGTATTGTTAAAAACATGCCTTTCCTCGCGAAAGAAGAAAATGCTCCTATATTTAAAGAAATGTATGAGCGTGCCTATGAAAAGGCAGAAGGCGACCCGAAAAAGACCGTAGATTATATAAAGAAACTTTACCGCAAGACTAACCCAGAATACTTCCGTAACGATAAATCATCGAGCTTTAGCAGACCGCGAAAAGCACATAAACAGCAACGTGGACGTACTGATAAGTGGTCTAAGTTTCTAAACAGTTAAAACGGAGTTTTTAAAAATGGCAGTTAAAGGTGTATTCGCGTCCGACAGTGGCGGGATTAATGACCGCGTAGGAGATTTCACTCACGCGATTTGTAGAACGTACCCAACGGGCGATGCCCCGTTATTCGCGTTAGGTTCTGGTATGCGTCGTGTACGCGCAATGGACACGACGATTAATTGGGACGAAATGACGTACTTTTCCGACCGCGTTAAAGTAATGCAAGACCTTGAGGGCGATTGTTGCACAATCACTCTCGAAGATACTTCAACGGTTATTTCAGGTTCTATTTATGAAGTTGAGTGTACAGGCGAAGTAATTCACGTTCTTGGCGTTATGGGTAATGAAGTAACGGTTCGTCGTGGCGTAGGTCAGACGGGTAGATTTCAAATTCCCGCAGGTTCGTATATTCAGAAAATCGGTACTGCGTTTGCCGAGGGTTCAGAAGCTCCTAAAGGTTACGTACAAGTTGCTTATCCTCGTTTCAATTACACTCAAATCTTTAAAAACGGTTTTGGTGTAACGCGTACAGCGCAAGCAATTCGTCGTCATTCAACGAATAACCTTTACGCGCGTAATAAAGGCGAAGCGATGCAACAGCACTCAGCCGACATTGAACGCGCAATGATTTGGGGTGTACGTTCGTACGGAATGGACAGTGAAGGACGCAAATTGTTGACAATGGACGGAATTAATCGTCAAATTCAGACAAACCGCTGGACAATGCCTTCAACGGGCGTTTCTCTCGAAATCCTTAATTTGATTGTTAAGATTGTTTTCTCGAAAAACATTAAAGGCAAACCAAACGAAAGACTTGTTTTCTGCGGTAATGATGTAGTTGCTGTTGTTCAGGATATCGTTCGTCACCACACTAACTATGACGTTTCTCATATGACAACCACGTTCGGTATGGATATTTCTAAATGGAAAACTCCGTTTGGCATGTTAACGTTTGTTACGCATCCGCTGATGAATATGGGTGGCCCAAAATCCGCGGAAATGTATATTTACCATCCTGGTGCTATTACGCAACATTGGTTACGCGATACACGTCCAGAAGAGAATAATAAGAACGGTACGCGTAACGGTATCGACGCTGACCAAGGCCATTTAGTTTCAGAACTTTCAACGTCTTACGCGTGTGAAATTACTGGCGCTCTTGTTTATAACTTCTGTAAGCCTGATTTACGTAAAATGGATTACGGATATAAAACGCCGCCTTGTTGTTCTGACGCGCCTGACTGCGGTTGTGGAAGCGCAGGCCCGACTGACGCGGAATTAAAAATGGCAGGTGGTTAAGCCGTTTTAACTTAAACTATAAAGTACGGGATTTAGTCCCGTACTCTTTGGCATCATAAACGTAAATTGGAGTAAACAAATGTCACGATTAAATCGAAATAAACCTGAAACACCGCCTGTTGAGGAAAGTAGATTAATTTCAGATGTTAATCAAAACACTGACGACCCTTACGCGGAACAAGCGACTAAAGACTACACAGAATTTCAACGCAAGGTAGACGAAGAAGTAAAACGTCGATTGGAGGCGCAAAATGCTGACGCCAAACCCCTTCCTCAAGAACCTAAAGACCCTACGTTTAGAACGTATGTTCTTCGTTCAGGTAAAACTGCTCAATTTCCTATCCGTTATCCCGACGGACAAGTTGTTACCGTTAGATTTGAAAACGGCATGAAAGAACTTTCAGGGCGACTTTCGAACCTATTTCACGCGGAATACATGGCTAATCCGAATTTACGTTCGAAATGTTCAGTTGTTGACCCCGAAGTGGCGGATAACGTTGCAAAACAACATATAAAGACGCAAGGACGCGTCGCTAAACCTGGACTTGACTCCGCGAAAATGTCTCCTGCGACTAAAGAAAGTATGATACAAGAAGCTCAGTTACGTCACATGCAGCGTAGAGCCTCGGAAGGCTCCGTAGAGCAAGTAACACTTCCTCACGATTTGAAAACCGAACTTGAAAGTTAATGTTTAGCGAATTAGTTGATAAGATTGTCGCGGAAACGCATCGGGGCGATAAACGTCATAGTATTGCGTGTTCTTTAAATGACGTAATCCAACGTATTCACTCCAAACGGAATTACGACCGTGATAATTCAGAAGCAAGGGCTGAATTACTCATGGCCGACTGTAAACTCGTCTGGCCACGTCCGAAAAATTTTCGTAAAATGCGTAACGTATTTGTCAACGGAAATCCTAAACGGCGTCCTGAATTTATAAATCCTAACGAACTTGTTGGACGAATTGATTGGGATTATTACTACTACACTGACGAAAGTTTTGTTTTCTGCGCCGAAGGAATTAAATTCGTAAATTTAATGTATTTACGTAAACCTCCTAATTTTGAGTATTTTCCCGAAGGTCAGCGTCCTGCTGTTTACGACGCGCAAGCAAACATGGGCGAAGGCAAGTGGACGTACTTAACTCCCGATAAAAACGCGTACGCAGAATTTTTAGGAAAACCGGATTTAGAAGCTCAAGCACGTTTTCGCGTTACTGACTGGCTTTTAGAAGAGTATAATCACGTTTTATTCTGGGGTGCAATTAATCAGCTTTACTCGTTGACTGATGATGAGCAATTAAAACGTAATAGTTACGCGTTATTTGAAAGCGGTATTAGCGATATTTACCGCGATAATACGTGTTCGGCATTAGAATAGGAAGGGGGTGAAAAGTTATGGAAAAGTTTCAAGGTATTATTCGGCACGCACTAACGTTCTTGGGTGGAATCTTAGTTTCGCGCGGAATTATCGACCCAAGCATGGTCGCTGATACTGTTGGCGCAGTTATGACCATTGTAGGTCTAATTTGGTCAATCGCTGATAAGCAAAAACGGATTTAACAAATGCCTAGCGTTCTGTTAAAACGAATAAACGGCCTTTTACTCGGAAGAACGACCACACAAGCTGGCGAAATTCACGTAGTAAAAGGCCGTAATTTTATGCCTTTTTTAGAAGGGCCGCGCAGCTACTTCGGAAGCGAGCCTCTCACTAATTCTCCGTTTGATGATACATCTAAATATTTTGACGTATTTCCAAACGACGGTGATTTTATTTATATTGATGAAAACGCTGTCTATAAAATCACCGAAGACTGTTACGTTGAAAAAGTATTTGACATTGAGTGCCGAGAAACGGAACGCGAGCCTTGCGACTTTGAATATCCTTGGTCACACGCGTACGTAGGTGATAGTTATTTTTACGCACATCCGTCGGTAGGTTTAATTGAATTTGACACGTTCACGAAAGAATGGTGCCAACATTCTCGTGTAAAACTCGGATTTAGCGATTTAATATTTTCAATTACAAAAGCTGACCAAAGTTTAATCGTGCAATCACGCGATACGGTAACGTGGTCAGAATTTGATAATGGTACGGCTTTAATTGAAAATGAATACAGCGGCGCAGGTTCGCAAAGTACGCACCTAGCAGGACGCGGAAGACCTTTAGGTGTGTACTCTGACGGACAAGGCTGGTTTACCTTTACGGATAAAGGTGTCATGTATTCGCGTCCGTTGTCTTCTGCGCAGATAATTTCGGGCGAAGATATTGAAACGTCTGCGCGTTTTCGTCACGATGAGTTTGAGACAGACAGTATTCCTTTTAGCCCTTACTCGATTACGAATATTTCTAAATCTCTAATTCTTTACGTAGGAAATAAAGGGCTTACACAAGTCGGAAGGTTTGATAATAACCAATTTACGTCGAAAACTTTTTCGCCTGAAATGTCACGTTGGATGCGTGAATGTTTGTTCAATCGAAATGACGACCATCTAACGTGGGGAAGTCATAGGCTATTTTTCGATAAAAGTCGCAATTGGCTGTTTATGTCTTTTTCTCACGAAATTACCGACGTATTTGACGAAAGTTTAGTCTATGACGTTGAGCTTCAAGAGTGGGGAAGCTTTAATCGTAAACACACGTTAGTGCGTAACTTTCCGCGAAATTCTCATTCGTATCAGCATTCACGTTTAGGGTTTTTAACACGTAATGGCTATATAAACGTATTCAATTCGCGCGGCTATCACGTTACAAATTATGCAGGTGCTTTAAAGAAAGAAGGCCTAGACAGTTTTATTGACGTAGGATACATTAGACCTGAAAATAGCGAAGAAGACGCTGAACGCCAATATTCGCTCGAAGGGTTTACGATAGAAACGTCAAAATGCGAAACTGAATTTCAAGTAGAAGTTTACGGGGCGATGGGCGAGTGTGATTACGAGGACGAATGCTCAGCGGTTGAGCCATTCAAGCATTCTACGCGAAATTGTGCTAATTATTATGTATGTTCTAACCTTGGGGCTGCGCATATTGTCAGAATTATAGCTAACCGTATAAACGAAAGTTTTTGGATTAAGCTAATACGTTTAAACCTAAAACAAAGAGGTAAATTGTAATGGTAATTGCAAAGTATTTTAAAACGGTTGCGCAAGCTTGCCGTTACACTGGCGCAAAAGGCGAACTCGTTTTTGTTCTTGAAGATTGTTCTTTACGTATTCATGACGGATGTACTTGTGGGGGTAAGTCTGCCACAGGATTATCCGCGGATGAAGTTAAAGCAATAGTTGACACGTGTTTAGTGAGCATTATTGACCGCATTGTTACTCTTGAAGAAACGCCTGATAATTTCATTGACAATGGTATGTACGACCCAACGTCGGGCAATCTTTTCCTAAACGACGTTTTAGGCAACACGTTACAGTTTAATATTCCGCAACCACCGCTAGAGCAAGGCCTATACGTTGATGGGACGCAAGAACCGATTGTTGACGTGGACGGCGGGACTATTACGTTGTTTACACTGTTTGACGTTGATGAAACTGACGGCCCAGAATTAGTAATTGACATTAGTGCGCTCATTACGGCGTTAACGTCAACTGACCACCCTGAATTTAATTTCGAGGGCAATCTGTCAGGTACGTTTGATACGGTTACGAATACGTGGACGATTACTGGCGTTGATACTGATACGATTGACCCTGACACGGACACACGAACGACAATTACGAAAAATGCTAACGGAAATCTCGTTATAACTACGATTGACGTTTTAACGGGCGACGTAATTGAAACAAAAACTTTAGGCCTTCCGCAGTCAATTCAGTGCGGAATTGACGGAAATTGCGTTCCAACGCCAACTGATGCTTCCGTAGCTGGAATTTACTTCAACAAAGAAGGCGACACGTTCCATTATGACCCCGTAAATGGAATGCAAAAGCAAAACGTTAATGCTTGTAGTGAACGCGTCAATGCCACGCTTATTCCTACGATTACGCTGAGCGACGCCGACTTGGCTGCAATTCCGATTGACACTGAAACCGTTATCGGAACTGTTAAGCTCTTTATTGATAATCCTTGGGAATGTGAAGCCGCTATTTACGCGGGTATTGCTCGGACAGTTGTCGCGCTTACCGGTAAACGGGTCGGCCAAAACGGTTTTATTGAGATGGGTGTAGGTTTTAGAACCGGCGCAGGTAATACGGTTCAATTTACCGGTACGTCACTTGCTACGTATGACAACTTCGGTTTCCCTGTAGATACATTAAAGCAGATTATAGGCGAGCCTCACATTATTCGCGCAAATTCTCTTGTGCCCGCTAATTTCGGTCAGCGTTGCTTAAGTCTTGAAGTTGTTATTAACATCAAGGAATACACGTCTGACCCTGACAACGTTCTACGCGTAGGAACTACATTCCACCGTGGCGAAATTCACCGAGGAGGTAAGTAAAATGGCGAAATCACCTACAGTCACTGAAAAAACGGAAAAAGTTGAAGAAACGAAGAAGGTTGAGCGTAAGCCAAACCACCGCGTAGAATACGAAATTAAGCGAGGTAAAGCTGATATGGAAGCAACAGCGAAAGAGGTTGCTGCGATGGAACGCGGAGAAGCTTAATGGCTAAATGCCCTGAAAAAGTTACAGTATGTAACACAGTTAAAATTGATGATACGTCTATAATTAGCGCGTTAAACAATTTGACTGTTGCAATTACTGGCCCTGTTACGGTTGAGCCTTCTGCCGCGTGGGAAGCAATGTTTACTGCTGCGTTAGAGGCTGCTGATATAGCACTTGACGCGGAAACACTTGCAGCCCTTGAAAACATTACAGTTACGATTGATACTGCTGACGGCCCTGTGGAAGTTACTGGAACTGTTAATGTCGCGCAGGACGGTTCATGGACAGTTTCCGTTGATAATTTCCCTGACAGCATTTCGATTGACAATTTTGACGAAATTGGTACGTTAAATATCAATATCGCAGGTCAAGACGAGCCGTTGGAAGTAAGTATTTCTGACGAAGTTAAAGGTCTTTTGGGCGACATTACGTCGGCAATTAAAGAACAAATTACGGTTGATTGGGAACCAACGGGAATGTGCGTATTTGGCCCTGACGGTCAGCCTCTTTCTCCGCCTGTAAAGCAATTTCAAGAGCGTAAATATACGTATGTCGGTAATTTACTGTCTTCAACTGCTGTTTTATCCGTATTTAATCCTAATGGGACTATTTCAGGTTATACGTTGCAAAGAGGACAAACGATTGCCCCGTGTACGACCGAAGACTGTGTTCTGCTAGGCACGTTAAATCGCGTAATACTTCCTGAAACGGGAATTGAAGTTCACCATTGGTTCGAAGTTTGGGAAGAAGGCGAAGAGGGCGCGGGTAATGCTGTTCCTCACGGTACGATTAGTGATACGTTTCCTAACGGCGTTCATGCTTCGGGGCAGCCCGCAGATAGCGTTGTTACAAATACAAATTGGTCATTTAATGACGCAGTTGGCGCGGTAGGTCAAGGAGCTAGTCAAACGTACGCGATTGGTGATGTGTATTTCCCGTCTGACGGATATTTTAACGATATTAACAACAATACGGGAGAATACGTTGTTGTTAAAATCGACGGAGTAGTTGTCTCAACTAACTTTGATTTAACTGATGGGGCGCTTCGCGGCGGATTTATCAAGCCTATTTCCGTTACAAAAGGTAAACACACAATTGAAGTGTTTATTTCTGATGTTTCGGTATTCGGCGGCGCGGGACTGGTATTTAGTGAAACGCTCGCGGGTGACTTTGCGGCGCTTCCCGCGTACAAGCTAGGTACAGTTAAATGCGAGTGCGTTAAAGTCGAAAAATGTAACGGAATTTTCCGTAATTGTGTAACAGGCGAAATTGTTGAGATTGGCCCTAACGATGAATGGGCTGATTGTTTGATTGTTAACGAACTGGCAGCTATCAAGAAAAAACTCAATGAATGCTGCGATAAAGAAAACGTAACGTCAGAGCCTTGTCCTAAATTAATCGTCTCTGACCCTGTAAACATTGATACGGGTGACAGTGCGCCTTTTCCTTACGTCGCTGGCGGTGACAGAGGAATAGCCGAGTTTACTCAAATGCTTAGCATTGAGTGTGAAGAATGTATAGGCGATGAAGTTGTTATTCGCGTGACCGAAGACCATGAAGCTACACCGTACGATACTCATCGTGGTTACATTAATGTTACATCAGCAGGTACGTTTACGCTTAGTGGGCCTACTAATACGTTTGAAACCGCAAGTGCTACGGGTAATGGTTTTCTTGGAATTGGTTATGCAAGGGGCGACGCGGTTAACGGGCCTCGTGCCGTACGCGTTTATGAGATTACGGTTCCTAAAGAAGCACTTTGTGATACATTAACGCTTTCAACACGCGGATTCGGCGGTGTAGGTGGTGTAACGGAAACTATTTACAATCGTACGTTTGAAATCGTAGGTGGATTGGAGAATTGTAATGGCTGTTAAGATTACAGTAACGCAAGCGCGCGAACTGACTGGAGATAAAAAGCTTACTCTCGCGGTTTTTAACAGTACGTGCCAAGAAACTGAGAAAAAAGTCGAAGAAATTCGCTTGAAATACGTAGCAAATAAGGCGTAATAATGGTAGAACATAATCATAACGATTGCGGCTGTCGAAGTGGCTGCGCGAAATGTAAGGAAGTTTTTACTGTTCAAAACGATTGTTGCGGTAAATGCGGAAGTAAAACGTGCGATAAAGCGTCATGTTGTTCCGCGTGTGGCGAAGGCCCACAAGAAGTTAAGAATGAAGAGCTTGCTTCTGAGTGTTCGTGGTTCTGGATAACAATCTGGCGTAATTGTTGCCAGCAACCTGTACGTATAAGCCCTAACAGGTTCCGCGCGTTCTTGCTGGAAAACGTAAATTTTAACGATTTCATCGACATGGACGCGTTAAACCAGAAAATATGCGATGCGGTTGACGCTAAATTAAATACGTATGTTACTAATGCTTCATTTATTAATTTACAGAATAAAGTAACTAAAAATTGTAATGATATTGCTGCAATTCAGCAGTATATCGCTAATTTAGTAATTCCCGTTGTACCGCCCGCTGTAGACTTAACAGGTTACGCGACTGAGACGTGGGTAATTCAGAATTTTTACAGTCGTACACAAGTTAACGATTTAATTGCAGGGCTACAAAATCAAGTTAATGCTCAAGGTGATTTAATTGCGAATTTACAAGAACAGATAGACGCGTGCTGTAATACAACATCGTTAGAAGTTCCTACGGCTGATTGGGACGATATTTTGTCTAGTGAATGCCCTGCAACTACGTCAACGGTTGTTACTAATCCTGACGGTGTTCCATTAACGATATCTTCAACAGGTAATGGCGTAGTTGTTGTTCGCGTGAACGGTAGTGTAGTTACTTCTCCGTTTGTTCCCGCTGACGGAGCTACGATTGAAATTGAAGTTAACGCTGCGGGCGGCACTAATGAGGTTGGTGTTGTAACGATTGGTTACGATAATGACGGAAACGAAGGCGTAGTTGACGGTGTTCAGTATGATATTACTTGCCCCGCGACGGGTGGAAACACGGCCCCAACGGTAAATTGTCCGAGCGATGCTACGTTTACAGTTAACGAAGCTATTCAAACGTTAAACGTAACTGGAAGTGATGCGGACGGTGATACGTTGACGTACTCCATGACTGGAAATCCTGCAGGATTATTAATTGATTCTGCTACAGGTGACATTACGGGGACGCCTACTGAAGAAGGTACGTTTACAGTTACAGTAACAGCTAACGACGGTAATGGCGGAACAACGCCTTGTACGTTTACAATTACCGTAGGCGCTGGCGGAAATACGGGCACGTGCCCTCCAACAACGTTAATAGGACAGATTGTTCATAATTCGAATAACGGAGCAGGTGTTACAACGTACGGCCCTTTCCAAGCTTTTCCTAACGCAGGAGCGATTACGTTTGCAGGATTTTTCTTTGCTGGAAACGACGTCGTATTAAACGACCTAGGTGACGGTTCATTCACGATTGATGTTTCAAACAGCGCGGCAACTGATGGGCCTCAAAATTTAATTGTATCGCAAGGAAGCGTTACGGGTTGTGACGTAGGAACCCTACAAACAATAAACGATAACGGCCCAATTCTTTAAAGGTAACGAAAATGCAAACACGAATTGATACGCAGTTTACGGCAACGAGTAAAATCGTCCAACACACGGGTTGTTACACTGGAAAGATGGGAGAAGTTTCCTTCGATAAAACGAAAAAACAGCTTCTTATCCATAACGGTTGTACGCCTGGCGGTGTTGCTTATGCGCAACTTGAAGACACTCCTTGCGCGTTTAAAGGCGAAAAGTAATGAGTTCGCAATTTTTAGACCACGCGAATAAAATTCTTGCGTATCTTTGCGGTAATGGCGACACAGCTATTCTGCCGCCTGATACGTTAGGGTTTAGCGCCGCCGATTGTACGTTGAGAATACACGACGGTTGTACGCGCGGTGGACGTTATATGCTTAAAATGCTTCCAAGGTGCGAAGAGAAAGAAGTTAAGGTTAACCCGCTTACGGCTGTAAAAGGCGCGGTTAAAATTCTCGTTCACGGTGATAGAGCTGAAACTATTACTCCGATTAAAATCGGCATGGCGCGTTTAACGTTTAAGGCTGACTGGCCTGAATTTAGCGATAAGATTGAAGTCACGATTCCTTTTGTTGAAGAAGAACCTGAAATCGTACGAGAAGACAAAAACGTTAAATTTCTAAACTACTCAAAACAGATTGAAAGTGGTTTAAAGCAGTACGGGATAGAGGCACGTACTGTGTTTGAAACAGAAAATAAATCGCAAATTGCCGTACGTGGCCCGAAAGAGCTAGGCCCGTGGTCTATTGAATTTCATGACAGCGAAGACCGTGTAAGCTTCGTAAGCGAAAAGTAAACGTTATGACTATTACGGGTGAAACACTATCGTGGATACTTACGGGAATTGGCATACTTGCAGCTTTCGCGGGAATAGTGGCTAATTGGACACGGATGAAGGCAAACGGGGCAGTTAGGGCAAAAGCGATCGAAAGTTTAAAAGACGAATTTGATGAAAATATTAAAAATCAGAAAGAGCGTGACAGTAACCAAGACGATGAAATTAAAGAAAACGCTCGTCGTAATACCGCGCTTGACCGAACCCTCGTAGCTATGAACGGAAAACTCGACAACTTACATACGCTGTTAACCGCACGACTTCCCGCGAAAAAAGAATGAGATTATGGCTGGCCTAGAACATAAACAACTTAAATCCCCTGACGACGCGTTAAAAGTCTGCGCAAGCTTATTGTGTATTTCAAAAGACAGCGTAAGACCTTTTTGTCACGTAATGCAGGAATTACTTAGCTGCATTGCTAAAGGTAATTATTTAATCCAAACAAACGATAATGAGCCTGTAGGTTTTTGCGCGTGGATTAATCTAAACCCTATTCTGGGTGAAATTTATTTAAACGATTTACGTTGGATTACGCCTATGGAACATAACACGGGAAATGTCGCGTGGTTACATTTCTTTTGTGCGAATTTGGGAAATCAAAAATCTTTAATCGAAGACCTACGAAATACGGTTAAAAATAATCAGTTGGCTTACGCAGCAAACGGACGTAAGTATGATTTAAAGGCCTCGAAAACTGAGGATATTTTACGGTTAATTAACAATGGTTGATGAAGTAATTGCAACGGGTACGCTACAGCCTCTAGGAAACGCGGGAGCTACTGCGCCGAGTGGATTAACGCCTGATACGGGTCAATTTGCTACGCAAACGCTTGCGCAGGATTTAGAGCCGTTACAGTACGAAACAGGCGACCAGCGTAGTCGTAATTTTGGTCTTGGATTAAATATCAGAGATACTGATACTAACTTTACGCGTGATGTTACAGATAATGAACAACGCGACAGAAGTAGTGTTAGGGATTTCGATGAAAATTTACTTACACAGGCACAATGTAACGCGATACAAGGCTGCATTGATGGATTACAGGCAAACCTTTGCGGTACGGTTTTCGATAGCAGACAAGATTTAATTGAGTGTGCGGATAAGATTTTTGACCTCGCTTGTAGTCAAGAAGAACGAATGAAAGAGAATATACTATGTCAAATCGAAGAAGCGAAATGTCAATTTTACCGTCAGGCCAGCTCACGTTGGGCGACGGTTTCTCGCGCGGTTGGGTCGTCCCGCAACACGTTTGTTCTACAGCAGCAAGACACGGCAATGGTGGACTTAACGCGGAGACTCGCGTCACTTCGTGCGGAACTGTTCAACAATGCAATCGTGTCGTCACAACAAAGCCTCGAACGGGCGTTTTCTGTAAAGGCAATTTCGCGTATAGATAATTACGAAGCAAGTTATGGAAATTTAATTAGTTTGTGGGGACTAATACGCGGAGCTAAACGTACGGTGGACGAAACTGTCAACGATACTGACGTGATTGATAGAACGTCTAATGAAGAAAGTTTCCAAGACGTTACAACGTTTGATTGGGCAGGCAAGTACGCAGAAAGAATTTCTCAGGCTAACGAAGTTGCAGGAACGTATAATGGCGACTACGCAAACGCAAGTACGATAACAGCGTTACTTGGCGCACTAACACCTTAAGGATTTAAAATGCCATTCTTTTTAGATTTACTTGATAAAATAGGTAAAAAGCCTCAAACGCAGGAAGCAAGAGCGTTGGACTCTTCGCGTGTTTTAGGTGTAGGTGAAAACGCTATTGCGTTAAGACTGCCTAATACGTCGCAAAGCGCACAGGTTGCCAGCAGAGTTTTTCGTAATTTGGGAAATGAAAATACGATCGGAGTTGATACTGACCCTACGATTTTAAATCTTGACGGGTTAATCGAAAATAAAGCTGACGGTAATATTAAAATTGATTTTACGTCGTTAGGTGGGCGAATTTTCGAAGGTTCACGTGCGGATTTGTCGAATTTGGCTGGACAGGATTTATTAACGACAATCGGCAACGCAGCTTTTCAGAATAACTCTGGCGGACAGCTAAACATAGGAAATAACGCAAACGCGGGCCGTTTATTGGCAGGTCAAGCTACGCAAACGCAAGCGGCTACCGCTAATCTTAATACGCTGGATATTAATGACGATACGCGGAGTATAGGAGACATGCTAAAAGGGCTTGAAAATACGGAAATTTCTTCTGGACTAAGTTCGCGTTTAGAAGGTTTGACCGATGACGAAGGTGAAGAGTTAATTAAGCTATTCCGCGCAGCAGCGTCAGGGAGCTAAACGTAATGTTATTAGGTAATCAACCAAAAGAGACGCGGAACTCTACGAACCTAGGCCTTCGTAGTGCTGGAGGGGGTGTCGCTACGGTAACACCCCCAAAGGGCGGCGTTTTGCAAGGTGAGGGAACAGAAGACGTTTTAATCAATAATACGCTACAAATGGTCGATAGGCTAGAGTTAAGCAATAATACGCGTGCAAAGGTTAAACAGAGTATTGCGTTGAATATTGCTGACCAAGGCCAAGAGGTTGTTGTCGGTAAAGCTGTTCAGGAAATGGAAGCGTTCAGAAAATTCCGTAATGACACGTTAAATGCTTTTGCGGCTACAGGTCAAGAACCACCGCCTGAGTTACTAACGCGTCTGGACGACTTAGAAAAAACAACGGGGCAGCGTATATCGTTTCAAATGCTAAGAAAGCAAGATGCCGCACAGCTAAGCGGAACGTTTGACGGTGCGGAGTTATTTAGGCAAGAGTTAAGTACGAAAAGCGAAATTGAAGACTTTATACGTCCAGTTGCTACGGCTAAGTTACAGTTAGATTTTCAAAAAGATTTGTTAAGTACAGCGCAAGCTGGAGCTGATTTACGTAAAACACAGCTAGAAAACCGCGCGGAGTTACGTGACCAAGAAGCCGTTGAGCAGTTTGGTCAGCTAGATTCGTTGTTTCCTGACGCTAACGCTAAAGAGTTAGAAAGTATTTTGACTTCGGGCGTCGCGCAGCAGTTAGGTATTTCGCGCAGTGTTACTGGTCGATGGGCCAACGAAAGATTAAAAACTTATTTAGGTAATGAAAAATCTCGCGCAGAAATTGCGAGTAAACGCGCAACAACAAGTGCGTCGCTTGCAAAAAGTAAACGTGATAACTTAGAAAATCAAAAGAAGTTAATGCTTAGTGGGTTAACTACGGAAAATCTTCGCGGAATTACACAAGAATTGACAGAAAATTCAGGGGCGGTTACGATTGGTGGGGTGCAAATAACTGCTACGGACGCAGCTAGCGCGCTAGATACGCGTTTAAAATTGGGCGAAAATGTTAGTGAGTTTAATACAGAATTACTGCGCGGAGTCGCGGCGGAGCGTGAAAACGTAGCAAGGTTGTCAGAGTACGAACGTGCAAATCAGTGGTACACAGGCGACAGGAATACCGCAGTCACACGTAATGCCGAGCAAGCAAGACTGACAGCGATACAAGACGTAACGGAAAGGTTCCCCGCAGGAGCCGAACGCGAAAAACAAATCGCTTTAATTAATTCTGAATTTTTGGAAAATAATAAAGAGTTAATTGAAAATGCGCAAGAGGCGTTAGAAGCGAATGCTACGGATTACGATAAAAGGCTTGTAAGAGAGTTTATCGATAAAGGCAGTGTTAGTTTTACAAACGACGCAACCGACGCGATTGCTAATAATCCAGGATTTGCAAACGTAATTGACCGAAGTAGTTTATTCGCGGCAGAAGCTGACCTATGGACAGAAATGACTGAAAACGCTGATACAGGCGGGGTTGGTTTAGACGGGGAAGCCTCTACGTTATTTGACGTTACAAGCTCTGCGCGAGATGTTAAGCAGTTTTTAGACAGTACGTATCTCGGAGCAAGCGGAGAAACAAACGGATTAACTAACCGTCAAATGCTACGTAGACACCGCCACGGAAGTGTTCAGGGTGTTGCCGCGATGAAACGTTTAGAGTTTGCCGACGACTTAAACGAAAAAGTTGTAAGCGTGACACAGCAAACAGTATTTGGCGGTCAAAATACGTCAGGTGCGCCTGTATTTACGGAGACAGGTCAAATTAGCTCTGCGTACAGAACAGGTGACGGTGAATTTAATTTTTATAAAGTAATGCTGGAAATCCATAAAAACGATACTCAGAATGACGCGCTAATTGTCAGTCCCGCAGTTGATACGTTTTATCTCAATATGATTGACCGCATGAGTGGACGCGAAAACGGTGAACAAGCTTTTCAGGAGATTAAAGCGTTAACTGCACCAAACGACCGCGAAGAGGCTTTATTAAGTTCTATGACGCAGGGCGAGTTCAGAGATGCAAACGGAAATGTGCTAAATACAATGAACGTAAGCCAAGATGTTAATATTATGATTGGTCGTGACTTTGAGGAAAACGCAACTATCGCGTACCGTGAGTATAAAAAGTTTATTTCGGAATTAGGCAATCAAAGTAGTTTAATTCGCACGCAAGCGAGTCCGTCAGCTAATCCGAGTAATTTTACTCCAGCGCTTAACGACGTTAAATCTAGTCCTGATGTTCAACGTACGATTACGTTAGGTATTCAGCAAGCGGACTTGTGGACGCCAAATTCGGTAAATGATAATGGTAGATAGATTTAACTTTGCGGCACAGCAACGCGTTGACAAGGAATTTGGTAAAGTAAAAAGTCCGTCGGATGGATTGCTTGCGGCGGGGGTTGAGACGGTATTATCAGCTCCCGTAACGTTACCCTACGCCGCCGCTACTACGGTTGCAGGAAGTGTTGAAAATATTACGTCAAATACCGTTGGGCGTGGAATTAAGTTTTTTGATACCGATATCTTCAATGAAGAAAACGACAAACGTAGACTAAATAAACTTGCCGATTTAACGGGTCTTGGCTACGCGGAGATGGTTGCTGATAACTTCGATAAGAATTATCAAGGCATTAAAACTACTGCGGATATTGCTACGTTATTTTTAGGTGTTAACACAATCTCAAAAGGAACGCAAGGCGTTGGTGCGTTAAGTAAACTTGGTACTACGAATACGGGTAGAAAATTATTTGGAGACTTTACGCGCGTTGAAAAAGCTTTTGATGATTTTCATACGATTAGTAAAGAGATTGCTACAAAGGATTTAGGCGTTGTTACTGGTGCAGTTGATACGCAAAGAAAGCTAGAAAACGCGCGTAAAACAATTAGAAGTTCACAGTTTAATTTACTTCCTACAAAAGCACGTGGGCCGTTAGGTGCAAGCGTTAAAGAGGCAGCGTCTACGGAAGTTGCGATTGCTGCGTTGATGAATGATAGCGAGTTCTTTTTTCCCGAAGGTATGAATAACTGGGATTACGCGCAAATGGCTGGATTTGGTTTAGGTTTACCTTTAGGTATTGATAAACTCCGCAGTGTTGCTAGGATTAAAAAGACGGTACAAACCGTTGGTGAAAAAGAAGTGCGCAGTGTTCGCGAGGGTTTGGGGTTAACGGCGGATGCGGTTACTGACGACGAAATTTTAATGCTTAGCGGTGTAAGGCATAATAACGTTCAAGGGCGACTTGATGATGAAATTAACGTTACAGATAATTTAAAGTCTAACGTTGCTACGTTAACTGATACGAACCGAGAAACACAACGTCGAGCTATTACGCGCCTAGCCGACCGTGAAGACGATTTAGGTGCGATTAGAACGCAGTTAACTGGCGATGAAGTTGACACCGCGATTAGAAGCGTAAACGCGCGACCTGAGAATTTCCTAGGCGTTCATTCGATTGAAAAGGTTGGAGAAGTTCAGCCCGTTGAAATGACGTTTAAAATTGAAAACGTAGGATTGCCTAAAATACGTAAACGTATCAGTGAGCTGTTTGCTGCTCCTAATAAGAGTGTTAAGCAAAATCTCGAATTACAAACGTTAAAACAACAACGCAGTTTACTTAAAAATACTGAAATTAAAGGGATAGCACAAGATGGCACGACGTTTGATAGAAAACTTCCTGATGGATTTGACAGCCAAAGTACGCAAGTCAAAATTAACAAAAATGGTAAATTCTCACTTGGAAAAGATTTTAACCGATTAGGAAGTAAAGACAGGCATTTACGCGTTACTACTGCTTACGCTAAGATGGGCGGACAGGTCGATAGCTTTGCGAAGGGATTAGACGACAAGCGGTTAAAACAATTTCTTGAGAGTGCGGCGGATACTACGCGCAACTACGTTGAGGATGATTTCGCCGCAGAAGTGCTAAAACGCTACGCGCAGAATAACGGTAAAGAAGCTGTTGGTAAAATTTTAAACTCGTCAGAGCGTTTAAAGAAGTTAGACGTTCAAGGTGTTGATGATTATGTTGAAAGAATACAAAGTCGTAGTTTTCGTAAAAAGGCTAAAGCGCTGGCTGACGGAAACAGAACAGGCGCTTTCCAAGACTTTGAACCGCTAGATTTAAGTCGTCACTTTAATTTAAAATTACACACGCTTGAAAGTAACATGCCTACGAATTTAGGTTTGTATTTAGAGCAACGTGGCGCGAATATTAGTAAATTGACGGGCGAAAGTTTGCGTAATGATTATCGGCAGTTTGCGCAGTCCTTAAGTAACGATGCGTTGGAAGACGTTGATGATGTTTTAACGTTTGCAGGGGATAATCTTAATTTAAAAGGTAAACCTTTAGCAATTCAACGCGATAGACGTAAGCAAGAAATTAACGTGCAACATGCAAGAGACTTAGCTCGCGTGGCGGATGAAACTCAAAACAGTTTGCTGAATAGACTAGTCGTAAACGGACAAACTATTGATGGTGCGTTGCGTAATGTTAGCGCGCCTAATTTAATTAATATTGCATTAGGTGAAACTGCTGATGAGTTTTCACAAGCGTTTTCGCGCGATGTTCAAAATATATTCGCAGGTGCGGATAGAACAGCGAATAACGACACGTTAGGCGGAAAAATTGTCGGACAAATATTGCCGCAAGATAAAAACTTTAAAAACTTTTTCGTTGACGCGTTTCAGTACGCCGCACAAATTAATAAAGGTATTACGAATAAATACGAGCAAGCGGCTAAAGATTACTTAAAAACTAATGAACGTGTATTCGGTGAAATTCGCAAAAAAGATAACTTTGCTGATTTAACGAGTTTAAATGTTACTGTTAGAAGTTTTAACCAAGGTTGGGATATCGCAAAAGGAAGTTCGTTTAAAGTAGGTGAATTGCGAATGGCTGATACGATTAGCAATAGAGATAAACTTCGCGGATTTGGGTTAAATGACCAAACGATTGATAACGTATTTAAAAACGGAAACGATGCAGAAATTCCTGATATTACGCGGCTAGCTCAAGGAACGTATCAACCTGTGGGAATCACGGACTTAGCGTCACAAGCTTTAGAAGTATTACGTGAGGCTGACCAAGTAACGAAAATTAATCGTAATGGCGTACGCGCAGCAAATAACGTTCAAGTGGTTGATGATGAATTACTTAGTTTGCCAAATATGATGAATAAATACGAGCAAACGGTTATTGTTCACGAAGTCGGTACGAATAAGATTGTTACGCTGAGCGGGGGGAAAGATTTAGACAAAGCCCTTGAAAACGCAGAACAGTTTATAAATTCAGCACGTAAGGGGCGTAAAGCGTCTGAACCCGTTTTAATTGCCAAACCTGCGGTTCAATTTAAAGCCGAGACGGGACAAACTCCGTTTCAACAAGGTTTTGACGTAGGTAAAGTTGATACGGCTTTAGTTCCGAGCGATGCTGGTGGAGTTTTAGACGTAATGTTAAAAAGTATTATCCGTGATTGGGGTAGCGTAAGTACTGACGTTATTAATTCGCGTTTTAAAAAGGAAATTAATTTTCTTGAGCATATGGAAAGTTCGTTACGCAGTGCTGACGGGGCCGTACGTAAAGGGCAAAGCCGTAATGTTTATTCCGAAGTTAAGAATAGATTGTTGGGAATTGATACGGGAAGGCCTCAAGGTTTAGCGTACAGTAAGTTACTTAATTCTGCTGATGCTATGGGTGATGCGGTGTTCGCGGAAACAGCTAAACAGCTTGACCCGTTCTTTGCGCGTGTGTTTGATAAACAGGCTAAGACGAGTAAAGCGTTAGACGACATTGGACGGGCTACGGGATATAAACCTGCGGAAGAATTTTTGAAAGTTAATGGGTTGAATGTTGATGCAAGTTCCGAAGGGCTAGCTCGAAGAATGAACGCAGTAGCAGGGTTCTGGGTTTTACGTTTTATGGAGCTTGGACAAAGTATTTTGAATATTAGTACAATTCCTACAATTTTACCTACAGTTGGTAAGACCTTGAGTAGACGTCCAAATGAGACGTTTGATGAATATCGCGGAAGAGTGGGGGCGTTTGCGAACGTATTAGGCGATAACACTCCTGCAACGATGAACCCCGTAAAAATAATGCAAGCGGGTATTCACGATATGTTTACTGACGCAGGACGTAAAGTTTATCAGGAAGGTAAACGTTTAGGAAATTTAGACGCGAGTGTGGTTGAAACACATGATATAATTTTTGAAGGTGGACGTAGGTACGCTGACCCAAGTAACTGGCAAAAATTTAAAAATGTAGCTGTTACGCCTACGGACTTTACCGAACAGTATTCGCGTACGGTTAGCTATATGGCAGGGTATAGACTGTTTAAAGAAGAGGCAGGTGATACGTTAAGTGACGCAGCATTGCATAAACTTGCAAATTGGTTCGCTGACCAAAACGTGGGTGATTATTCGAAAGTTACGCGTCCTGACCAGTTTAAAGGTGGCGTTGGCAGTGCGTTAGGGTTATTTCAAACGTTCTTTACGAATTACTGGCAACGTTTTGCAAGAGCTATCGAAAGCGGAGATAATAAAACTATTGCTACGCAGTTTGGGACGCAGGGCGTAGTGTTTGGAGTTGAAAGTATTCCTGGATATGATTCGTTTGAAAAGGCGTGGAGTTCTTACGATGGAAGTCAGACACCTTGGGAAAGTTTAGTAGGTGCGTACGGAGTTGATTACGCGGAAATACTTGGTACGGGTGCATTGAGTAATTTACCTAAGCTATTTGGCGCGAAAGACGGGATTGCCCTACACACGCGTGGAGATACGAACGTCAGGGGAATACCGAACATTACAGAAATTGATAACGTTCCTGCGGTTACGCTTGCTAGGAAGTTAATAAAAGGCGTTGGTGCTACGGTTAATCTAGTGAAGCAAGAAGGTACGAATACAAGTTCAGGTAGGTTGCTAGAAATCGCTGCAAGCATGTCACCAAGCCGTAGCGTAAAAGGCGCGCTGGAAATTATCAACGGACGAAGCGTTGACCGTAATGGCGGGTTGGTTACAGACGAAACAAGAGAGTTAGGTAATGCTGTTAGCCGTTTAATCGGAAGTAAACCTTTGGCCGAACAACGCGCAGGTGCTATGATGTATCGTCAACGTGGAATGCAGCAAATTGCTAATGCGCGTATGAGTATTATGCGTAATAACTTTGTGAGTAAAGTACGTGATGAAGGCATGAGTAAAGAGTTAGTTAACGAAATGCTAGAACGGTACATTGATGAACATCGTAATCCTGCGACGTTTAAACAATGGTTAAAAGAATTAAATAAAAAAGCAAAGTACTCGAAAAGTCATAGAGAAATGTTACGTACGTATAAACGCATGGCTAAAGGACAAACGAGTAAATACGCAGATAAACAAACGTTGAGGTTTTACCAGCTAATCGCGAGTGACCCGACAACAGCTACGGAGTTTGCAAGATGAGTTTATGTAACTTTTTTAAGACGCGTAAAGAGAATAAAGAAGAGCCAAAACAATTACCTGATGAAGTAGGTACGCCTGATTTTGAATTAAAAGAT
Organism: uncultured Arenicella sp.; assembly: GCA_937918955.1. GTDB lineage: Bacteria > Pseudomonadota > Gammaproteobacteria > Arenicellales > Arenicellaceae > Arenicella. Next base: position 22,252 of record CAKZRZ010000130.1, on the reverse strand, counting down.
GATGACGTCGTACGTACGCAATGTCAGTGTAATATCGCACAAACGGATTTAGCGTGGGAACTGTCTCCCGTTTTTTACTGGATAAACGTTGACAGTTTTGGAAAAGACAAAGTACGAATCGAAGAAATCGTTAGCATTTGTTTTGGGCAGTGGGCCGCTGTTAGCGGTTTAAAATATAAACGCGTTAATAAAGAAATTAATGCAAATATTCGGATTACAATGGCCGAGTTCGACGGAAAAGGTAAAACATTAGGCGTAGCGTATCAGCCGAGCGCTGGCTTGATAATGCAGCGGGATTATCGTAGGATGACTCCTCCGTTTGTTGGTGACATTATTATGGACGCGAGTGAAGCTTGGACAAACAGTATGTTACATGGTGTAATGCTGCATGAAGTTGGTCATGCACTAGGGTTACGTCACGTTGAAGGCAGTAATGTGATGAATCCAATATTTTTAGGCAGAATTGTTCTTTCGCGCAGTGATAAAGAAGAAATTCAACGTAGATACGGTATGCCAGAAAGTTTTGTGGTTTAATGTTCTGGACACTAGTTTTTGTGCTTGGGGTATTAGCTGTTTTTGAAGGTTTAAAGCCTGACGGTTAAGCTTTATCCAGCGCCTCATAGAGTAAAAACATCGAAGCGGGTTTTAAACGAATATGCTTTCTTTTTAGATGAAATACAACATAATTGGGGTTTTCGCGAATAACAACGTCTAAGCGGATTCCTTTATGCGCGCCAAAAATAAACCGCGCTGACGGCCCCATCGGTTTTCCATTGCATATTTTATGTTTGTGTAAGTTCATAGTTAATTCAAAACACACGCGGAACCTTTAGAACGGTATATGACAAAATACGAATAATCGGGCGCTAAACGCTGCGGTGATGCTACATTCGCTCCGCTGGCGCTGCGCTCTTTACGCTCACCTTGGTTCGCTTTTTCCGATTATTCCGAGTTTTGTCAATACGCGTTCATTCCGCATGGTTTTTGTCGTTATGTTTGCGCGACTAACGTATAAAGTAATACGCCAGCGGCGCCCAAAGGAATAAGAACGTATAGATACATCATTATCCGCGCGAGGAGTTGGAATAGTTTTTCGTTCACCTATCAATCTCCTTATCAATATCTTCCTTACTTTTACCAAACAAAGCTTTCTTCTCTGCTTCGCTCAATCTCTGTTTTAGCATGTACTCTGCCTTTGTTCTCGTACCGTCTTCCGTTTTCTTTTTAACCATGACAATACGTTCAGTCGTATGTAACTCTCTTAGCGCGCTATCAAAGTCTTTCCTTTGTACGTCCCTGTTCATCATATTAAAGATTTGTTCGTCAACGAGCATTGTATCTTTTTCAATCGACGTTAAAATATCAACTATCCGCTGCTTGGCAACTGTAACAGGGTTAAGCCCGTATTCCCCAAGCGCGTCTGGCATGTGTAATTCAGTAGCTCGCAGAATAGTGTGGGCGTCGAAAACATTCTTATACGTGAGTGTATCACGTTGCTCAAGTAAACAAAGGGCAATCGCCGTTTTGCATAAGTGTGTGTGCCTGTCGTTCGCGTATTCGATAAAACGCGCATCTGTAAGTTCCAGCTCGTATTCGTAAAGCTCATCCAGTAAGGCTTGCGCTTGAGGAGTTTCTCCCAATCCTCCGCGGAATGTTCGGCAGTAACGTAACGCTGGTTTGATAAACTCATCTGCACGTTCGGCGGATAGTTGTACTGGACGCGGAAGACGTTTACCTGCGCGCGCGGCGTAGACGAGGACGCACTGCGATAAAAACCCTGCGCCCGTAGAATTTTGTGGGAGACATTGATACAGGTTTTCCGTTCCTGTGGCTGCGAGAATGTTAATGGTTGGTTTAGCAACGTATTCCTCCGTAGCTTTGAGTTTATATGAATATTCGGGCGGATTTTTGTAGCAGTACGTTAGGCACTGTAATAGGTCGAATTGTTTTTGGCCTAAGAACGTGCTAAATTGCGTAGAATGTATATATAATTCATTCGCGGTGTTTTCTTCTTCAAAGTCTATACGGTTTAGCATCTCTTCACTAAATTCGTGTTCAATAGCTTCGTCCGTATCACCGAAAGATATATCGCCCCGCAGTGCGCTTAGCACACCTTGCCTAGCGCCCGCTGTATCTGTCGGGGCAAATTTAGCCGCTGAATACGTCTCTATCATCTTTCGCGTAATATTCATTGCCGAGCTTTTACGCGTAGAGCCTGGGCCAACAAGAACTATATACATGTTAGGGTAATGTCTAACTGCACCTAAGTCTAACCAAGCGTTACGAATTGATAACGCACCTACTAAACTTAACGCTGACCATACGTGGTATAGAATGGGGCTTTCGGACGACCTACTTACGTAGTCGATATAATCATTTATAAACGTATTGTGAATTTGAAGTTGCACACGTTTTCCATTGAGAATTGTAATTTAACATTTAAGTGTTAAGATGCCGCTTAACGTGAGGGGTGAACGTGCGTGACTAAGAGAAAGAGAAGACACCACGCACGTTCGTTATATCAAAGCCTAGGCTTCGATAATATTGATTGGCGGGCCACCCGCTTGTAATACGGTAAGCATCTTACACATTAGAGCAATCAGCTTCTCTAAGTACGCGGGAGATACTTGGTCCATATCTACGCCCTTAACGCCTTGTCCGCCATAACGTATAAAGTTAGGGTGAGACGTTGGAACGGTTCCGAACATCTGTTTCGGATAAACGGTAGCCGTTGTGACTTCTTCGTTTTCTTCGCCTTCGTTAAGGATAACCTCAACCGTCCGCGGGCAACACGTGCTTGGCAACGTAGGAGTCCAGTACTTATAAATTGACGGAGAACTCGAGTCGCAACCGCACGATTTACCAATGGCATTAGGCGCGGGAGGGCAACTATCCCCATCCTCGAACATTACGGGGCTAATCCAACGTTCGTAACACGTGCTATCGCGTCCGTGACGGATATGGATATAACACGGACAGCCGCCTGTATAGTGTTGCGACGCGTACATCGGAAAATACTGTAACGCGGAATAGAACACTTGCTCAATGTGCGCTAGCTGTTCTGCCGTAAACGTACCTTCGGGAACGGGACAAATATCGAAAATATCACAGTCGTAACGCGCGCCCATAGGCATCGCAGTAGACGGATTTTCGGGTTGGGGAATTACACATTGATATTCACCGTCGATTACCATAGGTCGGCAACACGTTTGGTCAACAATGTCTTTACACTTTACACAACTGCCTTCGCAGCATTTACAATCACTCATAATTTTAATCCTTTTTCATTTAGAGCTTTATCGTACGCTCGTTCTTTTGCCTTTGCTTTCGCGTAGTAGTAGTGGAAATCTTTTTCATCGGAATAACCTTCCCAATCAATAAGATTTGACCACGATAAACCTAATTCCGCTTCACAAGGAACATAGAACTCACGTCCATTCAAAGTAATAGGTTTTTCCATGATAGCCAATAGGTTATCTATAAGGTATTCTTTACCGAAAGGTACACCCCAGACTACTTCGTCGTGAACTTGGTTGTATATAATTACGCCGTGTTTATACATATGGGTTTTAACGAGGTCAGCTACTTGACCTTTTTTCGCGGCAATAGCGTCTTCGGCTGACGTTGGTAAGTAATGCGTATCATAATAAAATTCGATGCAGGTTCTGTTGATATTTCCAGCAGTCCCGCCTTGCCCTTTGAACGCGGAAGTTTGACGCTTAATCCGTCCCGTTGTATCTCGCATGGGGTTGCCGATAACATAATGAGTACGTCCCCCGTAGGCTTTAAGCGTTCCTTTATTTTTTGCAACTTCCGTAAGTAATTCGTCTTTCCATTCGCCAACGCGCGAGTAATACTTATCATATTTCATTCCTAACCAGTGCGTGAAATGTTCGAGTTTAGGGTCTAACCACGTATGCGCGTCTTTCCAGCCGACCGTAATTGCCGCGCGAATTATTGATATGACACCAACCGTTGTTAGCATGGTGTTCTTTTTCATATCGTAGTTTTTGCCATGTACTACGCGTTTTATTATTGACCTGCTCCCCGTTACGGGATGAACAATCGCAGGGTCTTTGGCTTTTTTGCCTTTTATAACTTCATCGTAGTTTGTGCCTAGCAACAATTCAACGTGAAATGCGTGAGTATCAAATCCTTCGTTCATGTTTTTATACATGTTTTTAACGTAACGCTCGTCTTGACTTTCAAACGCAACAAAGTACCCGTCGCTCTGCGAATAATCAATTGGAACAATCCAATAGCCTTCGTCAGCAACCATCATTGAACGTACTTTCTTTGACATATTCTGCGCGTTACCTCCAACCCAATACGCGTGTTTTGACGAAGACGCTCTTCCCGTCCACGTGCCGACCGCGTTTAACGAATACATAAACCTGCCTTTATACGGGCGGATATTAACGTACTCTATCAGTTTACTCGGACGTTTGTAATCGGTTAAAAAACGTTGAATTACATCGGCAATCGGGTGTCTGACGCACATTCTACGTAAAGCTTTTTCTTGAGTTGTACGTTTTTGACCTTTTAAGGGTTTTACGTTTAGAATATCGAAAAACAACTCTTTCAGTTGGGCAGGACTTCGCGGGTTCATGTGGGGGTCTGCAATAGCCGTGTGAAAGCGTTTTTTCGCTTCGTGTGTCATCTGCCATAGCGCCTCATTAAGCCTCTCACGGCGGCTTAAATCGAGCTTAAGGCCTGTCATTGAGGCCTGTAACATAGGCCCATGCTGGAGCATCAGGCTGCGAACGTAATTCTCACCTGCCCATCTCAAACTCACAACGAAAGGCAGTAATCTCAACGCTACGTATAATGTGTTATAACTATCTTTCGCGCAATACTCCCAGTAAATTTCACAACCGTGACGCGATAAAGGAACACGCGTACCAGTTTTGTCAGTATCGTTCGTTGTTCCGTCGCCTTTAATTTCGTCTTTCCAAAATACGTAATCATCGAGGAATAAACTCGCGAGAAAGCCTAAACCTTTTTCCATCGTGCCGCAGAAAGAGTGCATTAAAATTTGCGTATCGCATATGAAATTTTTAACGTCTATTCCGTACTTGAATAAATATTGAATATCATAGACACCATTTTGCGCGATTTTGGGTAAAGGACTTTCTAAGATTTCTTTTAAAATTAACCATCCGTTTAATTCGTCTTTAACATCAGGCCAGAATATCCCATCTTCAATATATCCAGCAAATACGGGAAATGTCCATCCTCGTACGTCAAGCCCGTCGTGTGACATTCCCACAACTGAAATACACGTAATTGTTGCTCCAGATGTCTCCGCGTCAACTGATACGCAGAAAGATTTACGAAGTAGCCAGTCTCTAGCATTACGTAGCTCGCTAATCCTCTCCACGAGCTTGTACTCAAGAGGTCGTTGCGATAGCTGCGTTTTATTTGCATGACGAATTACCTTTTTTAAATCTCTGTCAAATATCCATGCGTAAGTGTCGGTGTTAATTCTTTCCGTTTCAAATGGCATGTAGCATTTAACAACGTCGTCAACTACGATAAAATCAATATTGGGATAGCGTGCGAGTTTTAGTTTACTTCCGCGAAATGTCTGTAATTTTGGCTTTGTAAAGAAATCGGGAAACAAGGCAAATCCCGCGCAAACGTCGTTTATAACAACAACTTCGGGTTTTGTGTGTTCCAGTAATCTGTGAATATACGATAAAAGTTTTGGCATTTCTTTAGGCGGCGTATGTTTCAACGTCTTACTTTTTCCTTTTAATGCCCAGATACCTTTTACGTTTTTATGAACGCTTGTCCATACGACGCGCTCAGCGTTAAATTTGTGTGCGATTAGACGCTTGGTTGCGTAGCTTTCGCGATTACGCGTAAATCCGTCAGGCAGTAGCCACAAAACATCAGGATTCGTCGGGTTATTTTGTTTTGCCGAACGAAGCTTTGATTTTATATTCGTGGTTTGCTTTTTGGAACGCATTTGTTTTATATACCTGCAAGCGCGTTAGCTATCTTCTTAGCGTCTTCGGCGTTTTCGCACTGAATAACGGTGTCGGACTCACGTAGTGTAATGTACGTACCTTTCTGCGCTTCGGCAGACTCCCCACGTACACGCGTGTGCTTTTCATTTCTTATTACGACTATGTTGTTTGCGCAAACAGAAATTATAACGCTATTTTTACCTAAAACATGATGATTATAGTTTTTACCCATTTCATTTCCTTTAAAGTTAAAATTACCCGCGCGGCCATCCAACAGAACGCGCGGGCTTTATTACGCGGTTTTTATGGCAACCCCGCGTAATCCTTTTATTTATGCTTTAACCCGCGTCAGCGTCGTCAAGCATCTCGTAACCAACAAAATCCTTCGGTTCACGCGAAAGATTCGCTTGCTTGTTACCTTGATACGTACGCTCGTTAACCCGCGCGATAAACCGAATAGGTGCGTCACCTTCCGAATTAAGTAACGCAACAGCTTCTGCGAATTTCATTTTCACGTCAGCGCCCATTACGTTATTAAGAAACGCTTTAACGTAACCAAGATTTTCCGTTGTAGGTTTATAAAACCGCTCAAACACGCTTTGACCAACGTAGTCTTCTTTATCAAGACTTTTATCGTCAAGTGATTTAACGTCAACAACTTCCATTCGGAAACCTAATTCCAAACGTTCATTGCCTTGCTTGTCTTCGCCTTGCTTTAGCTCCGCAGTTTTACATTCGAAAAGATATTTTCCGCCAACAAGCGTACGATTGACCTTCGCGGCCACTTCGCCCATATCTACTTCGTTCAGTTCATCAATGTCTAAGATTTTTTCGACCATGACTTTCTCCAATTGTGAGCGTTTAATGCTCGGTTAAAAGAACGCGCAGACCACCCGCACGTTCACACGTTGTGATTTAGAATTTAAATTTTCGAATTAATCACAGTGTTTCGTTTAAGACGCGAAGATTGCGTCCTTGTCCCATCAGGTTTTTCAGTAATGCTGTTAGGCTCTAATTTCGTTTTTTCTGCCGCTTCCTTGTTTAAGCGGCTTTCTTTTTTCAAAATCAACGGAAGCTCGCCTGGAAGTAAAAATTCAAAGGCTGCGGAGTTATACTCGTCGGAACCGCTGTCGGGTAAACGATACAGCCCGTTTGACGCTTTTATCAGTTCGTCCCAAGATAACTCATCCCACGAATAGATTTTAGGGTCTAATATACGCGAACCACCCACAGCGTCAAACAACGGTTTTGTGGTTATTCGGTATTTATCCATTTTATCTATGTACGTGTATAAAATATCGGAAAAGAATTGACCTAAAATACGTCCCTGCGGGCCTGAGTAGCCTAACGGCTGCATCGTTTGTGACTTAATCTCTTGAACCTTTTTACCGCTCGAAGAAGTTTTTTCTTCGTAAACTATATGCTCGACGCTGTGCGCGATAACTACAACGTGACAAGGCAACGCTTGAAGCATAGACAAAACTTTTTGCGCTACGTTTTTACCCCATCCATAGTCTTCCCAAGATTGCCGACCTAAGTCTACGTTTTGGTTTTTACGGTCATTCGCGCCCGTTGGTATGTGGTTTTGGTCATTCTGAATTGCAAAGTGCTTTGCCATTGAGCGGCAAAACGCAGACCACGAGTCGACGATTAAAACGTCGTTTGAATTTAACTTTTCAGGGTTAAAATACATCGTAGGGTCTTCCGGATTTTTTAGCCATTGCTTTTCGTTCATAGCCGAGAGCGTACTGCGCGTTCGTTCGTTAACGCCAAAGCCTTTCATTTTATACATACGTCCGATAAAGTTATGGAAAAACGCTTCGTCAGGTGTATCAACGAGAGGAATGTACGCAATTTTCTTTTTCGCTTTTTCAGATTGTTTCGCGATAATGTGGTGGCCGTTATCTCCGTCTAAAAGGGTTACGTTAAAACCTGCCTCTGCCGCGCGTAATGCCCACCACGTTTTCTTCGTTTTAATGTCGCCGTAAATTAGAATTTTACAAAGCGAGCCTAATGTGTTGTTGCTAGCGCGGGGCATTATTTCACCTCGTCAAAATATTTTTTCATACAATCAATTCCATGCCAATAAACGTTTTTCGGCGCTCCATCTATCCACTGCTGAACCTCTGAACGTTCGTGCGCATGATGCAATTTAATAACGTCATTATGCTGTATATCCAGCAACGGGTGAAGGACTTTGACTAGGCGCGGGTCATGGCCTATAATCGTATAATCGTATCTACGTCCATGCAACTCTGTAGCGCGAATATGCGTTTGCAGCAAAAATTCTGTCATGAGTATTCCGGCATCATTCGTTAAAACATCACGTGAGTTAATGTACGTTACAAACTTATGCTTTGTCTCTGGCGCGGGAACGTAGGCAACAACCATATCAAAAGGATGGGAAGCGCCTTCTACGAAATCGTCCCAACGGAAATTAATTCGTTCTTTATTGTAAAGTAACGTTAAAAATCCCGTGTCGATAAAGAGGATTTTTATATCAATGTTTGCTGGCATTTTCTTTTGCTTTCGTTAAGTCGAGCATCATTTGTCTTAATTTTTCTTGGTATTGCTGCGCGCTCACACGTACCCAATTACCCGCGTTAGCCGTTGCTTTGCAAAGTATTTCGTACGCGTCACGGTGTGCCATAATTTCGGCACGTTCTCCTGTGTCGGGTTCGCCAGATTTATCCATTGCAATTAAGTTTTCATTGTGCGCGGAAAACATTTTATCACTTTCTGCGAGAATAGCAGTTAAAGCCATATCTCCGCGTTGAATTATCTCTGCCCATCCCGCAGGTAATTCAGCAGAAAATGCCCCGCCTACTACGCCAGAAACCATGTTATTAACGCGAGCTTCTAAGTCAGGTGTTAAGTAGTCTACAAGGTCATGCTCTGAAATCGAATAGCCCGCGTCAAGTAGTCCTGCCATTACGCGTTTTACTAAAATTTTGCTAATTTCTTCCGCCGCGTCGGTAACTTGGTCTTTTACTGACTGGCTTAATTCTTTAATACTGTCAAGTAGTCCTTCGTTTAAAGGATTATCTTTCGGTTCTTGCGGAAACAACGGTGTCATTGCCTCAACGTATTGTTCGTATGTTTTTATTTCTTTAGTCATTTTAAAATTTCCTACTCCGCGTATTTAAAACTTTTCTTACCGTTCGCACGTATCACGTCAGGCGGCAATTCCCAATTAAACATTATTTTAAAAGCCTTTTTAACAACGGGCCAATAGCGGTACATCTTTTCAGGGTCAACACAGTACATTAACGCAGTTGTGCGGAAAAGGTTTTTAAAATTATAGACTAAATCGGGGTCGTCTTCGTAAGATAGTTGCTCAGTTCTTTCGTACCACTGTTTAAACGCTTTAATTGCGTAATACATTAAACCATTACAAGCCATGTTATCAATCAACGGGCCTTTAGGTTGAATTAAACTTTCGAATACTAATGCGTCAAAATCAATCCAAACGTTAGGCTCGACTTCGGCACGTAAAGGTTGTACGATTATATTGAATTCGCGGTCGCCTTTCGCGTACTCTTTGGGAATTATAATCCCGTTGTGTGCAACAAGGGTTCCGTTTTCAAGACGTTCGTTAGCCTCTTGGCGGATTTCATCTGCGAGAGTTAATAAAGCTAATTGTTCGCCTTGAGAGTTAAATTCGTCTTTACTCATCAGAATACTCACGTTTAATTATATCATTAATATACCAAATTGCTTTCTCTAAATCCTCTTTACCGTTTTTCTTGCGGTGACGTGCTAAATATTTTAAAGCTGCGGCTTCCGACGCGTTTAAATTCCAGTCGTGCATTACGTCAATAGGCTCGATTTCACGACCTTCGGTGTAGTGTTTAGGATTGTTTACAGGGTCGAAGGTGTCTCTTTTAGGTTCTGCTAGTTTAATTATTTTACCGCAGTCTAGGCATTTTATACCTTCGAACGTTGATGTACGGCTATCGTGACTGCACGTAGCGCCCCCAACGTGACGGTTTATACGCGCGCCGCGAAATTTACTAACTAAACTCTTTTCGTCTGACATTAACAAATCTCCTCATAAACTTTATTATGTGCAATAATCGCACGTATGGTCTCTTCCGTATCGTTTAAACGCGAGTAATAAATTGGTCTAAATACTTCGCACATTGTTTCAATTTTTGTGTAGTCGGTTTCGTCAATCCCGCGAATACCTGTTAGGTTCGCGCAAGACGTTAGACTTAAGCAGGATAACGTCAGCGTAAATCTGATTAACTTTTGATTTAAGCTCTGTGTCATTTTTCTTTACCTCGTTTTCAAACTCACCAAAGAGTTTACGGTTTTCAATTTCTTTTAGCGTCCATGAAAGTAAACGCATCAATAGGACTGCGAATTTAACGTATTGCATAGCCAAGTCTTTTCATCAGTAATACTTCGTACGTACGGTTAAACAAGTTTACGCCGCTTTTGGCACGTTTAAACGTTATTTCGTTACGTTCTTTGTTGTATTTCCAACTTAAGTTTTCGTCACGGCAAGGATTATGGGAGTGAAACGTAACCATTCCACCGTTCTTATCGTTATTAATAAACAGATGCTTAATAACAGTGTTACTCATAATTCCAACTCCAACTCAAAATCAGGTTTACGCTCTTCGTCTGCGTACCTATCATACGGTTCCGCATCACCGAGCAGTACGTCTTGAACGTAAGCGTCACGTCCGCGTTCAATCGCACATACGTTCATATATTTACACGGACGATTGTAGTTAGTACACGAATTTGAATTTTTCGGCCAGTGGTTCGCAATAACTTGCATCTGTAACTTATGTAAAAGCATGACAAAAGACTTTAAATACTCGTCAATGTCGTCTTGAGTCTTTGTAAACGGAATATACATAATCTTTGGGTCAGTTAAATGTATATACATAATGTGATACATCACCGTAAAACGCGTTATAGGTTTACCCGCAACATGACTTAAAACAATATGATACGGAAGACACTGGTTTGCATTTCCATACGTTTCATCGTATAACGTACTTATACGCGTAGTTTTAATGTCACTTACATACGGCTCAGAGTCCCATCCACCCGTAGCAGACATTATCGTGTCGAGCGCGCCTGAAATATAAACGTCAAAGTCTTTTAAAATCGTTTGTTTGATAAAAATTTCAAACTTAATTTCAACGGCGGGGATTGTTTCTCCCGTTTTCTTTTTGATATAAACTAATTCGGGATTTTCGAAACCACTTGCAAATTTTGTATTTTTCGTAGCTGCTACGAGCGTTGCGTAGGAATGTTCAAATTGACGATTTACCGCGTTTTTCTGATGGTCTGTTTGGATTGGGTAATGCATCATCAAGACAAACGTAGCTTTGTCTAACGCCACGCGTTCGCTATCGCCTTCAGCTAACGCGATTAAATACGTCTGATACGCTTCGTGAATTGCTGTTCCTACGTCAGCTGCGTGGCCGTTCGGAAATCGCGGATTTTGAAACATACGATTAAAGCGGAATAGTTGAGAACAACTTGCTTCGTTACCTTGATTTGAACCCGATAATACGAGCATAGGCTTGCCCGTTTTACCAACGGGGAGCTTTTGTTTTAATCCAGTTACAGGGTGAGTTAATTCTTTAATTACCATTTTCGTTCCATTTAGAATTTAGATGTTACCGCGAAAGCTTAGGAGCTTCGAATGTGGGTCAAGAGCCTTTGTGCAAGCCAGACGCGGTAACAAGTTTACTATAGGGGTTAAGGATTGCGTTGTCAAGTGTTAGTTTTTCGGTGTGTTATTACGTTCATTAAGATAGTGGTCAACTGCGTAGAATATCGTAGCACCAATATACGTTAATAACGCGGCATTTAGTAGAATTTCGACGGACGTAGGCATTAGAATACAAAGCCCCCGTCTTCCGTTATTTCGACTTTAGGTTTTTTCGTCTTTTTGGGCTTAGTCTTTTTAACCTTTTCGCTATAAGATATTTGCGCTTGCACACGTTCCCAAGCCTTTGCGCGTATTCCGTTGTCTATGTGACCATAGTTATACTCGTTCATAGGCATACACGTAATTCCGCGTCCAGAGTAAGACCAAGTTAATTGCCAAGGTACGCCGCTTAAGTCAGTACCTTCGACCATTTCAAACGCGCGTAATGTTGCAAGTATTCCACACGTACAAGCGTCGCAATGACCTGAAAAGAGTTCTTTAGGGCCACCGTCCTCTGCGGAAAAGTCAAAACGATACGTATGCGCGCAGAGTACGCAACGCCACGTACGCGTCCAAGGGGTGTTTAGGGCGTTAATACTCATTACAAGCTTGCCAAAAGAACGTTAAAACAATAGCTAAAGCGTCGCCATTCCATGCGCTAACGCCGCAAAGAAATAGAAACAGTAAAGTAGGTAAATGCGGGACGTTTTTCATCACCCCAACCCCGCATCTTTTAAGAAATCAGCCGTATCAGACTTTTTACGCGCCGCTTTAGTTGCACGTTCACTCGTAGCTTTATGCCTTTTCGTAAACTGCGCCCTAAACCCGATTAACGCTTTACGCATTTCAGCGGGGTTATCGTATAAGTACTCTTTTAAATGCTCACGCGTTTGAATACGTTGCATCACAGACGAAATTCCCTCGCGCAATTCGGGTGCTTGTGCATACGCCATTTTTTCAATCGTATCTAAGTCTTTTTGAAATTGCTCAACTTCTTCATCCATAGGGACAGGGCGCGGCGGTTCTTCTTTCGTAATACCGAGCGAAGCTAAACGCGACTTACGCGGGACTTGTTCAGTTTCTACGTTTTCAGGTGGCGTTTTAGGGTACGTTTTTTCATCCGCTTTTTCAAGTTTGTTTAATTCTTTTTCGATTTGCTTTTCACTTGGGACGGGGTCTTTACGTACGGGTTCTTTTTTGCGCCCTCGTGCAAGTCGGCTAACGCGCGTTGTGCTTTGCTTTGGGCTTTCCGTTGACGCTTTAGGCGCTGTTTGTGACGGTTCGGCTTTGACTTCCGTTTTGCCATTTGATTTTCCTTTCAGTTTAGATAGTCGGGACACTTTTTACTCCTTTAGAATTTAATAAAGCTAAACGTCCTGTAGGTTTATATCCGCCTCGACGTTTAATAGGCAGGACATATTCGTCGTTAAACCATGAAGGTTTAGGATTATACGTAAATTTGGCAATACGCGCTTTTTCTTTACAGTAGTAATTACGGTAACTTTCGATAGGGTGGTTACGGCGCGATAAATTACTAGGCATTGCAATAGCAAACGGTGTACGCGGCTTACTTGGTATATTTTTCGGGGGAATTGCTAAAAGTAAGCCTAACGTATTCCACGTTTTGTGCGTTTTTCCTGTAGCTTCGCGATATATTTTAGATAATTCCGCGAATAATACGAAAGCCCATTCGTAATTACGCACTGATTTACGTACCCAAACCGAACACGGGTGATTTTCGTGAGTTTTCGCGTATAATTCATCAGCCAGCGGTGAGTTTAGCACATGATGCGCGGTCGAAAGCATTTGCGCGGTTTCAAGTATCATTTTAATTACGTGTTTATCGCAATGCATTCGAGCGGATTTTATAGGACATTGGTCTAATACAAATATATTCATTTAAAATTTTCCGTTACATTTAGAATTTAGAGTTTTATTATGCATGTTTATCTCGAAAAGTCAAGCGAAAGTTTTTACGTTCTTCCTATTATATGAACGTTTCGCATTTTGTCGTAGCCTTTGTAGACCGCGTTTTGCTGGTAAACGAGAATAATTGCTAAAGCTAGCGCGTCCCAATCGTCCGCGTCAACGTCTATTTCAGGTTCTTCCGTTAATCGTTTCAACATTCGCGCCCAACTAGAGTTTTGCTTGTCAAAATCTTTTGTCATTAAGGCCATTAACTCAATGCCGAGCGTTTCTGTACTCTTTCCGCGTTGCTTCCTACCGAGCGCAATTAAGACTAAGCCGTTGTCTTTATCTACAGTTTTAGAGACTACGCTCATTGTGAAACTTTGCGGTTTACGTCCGTATTTCTGTTTGAACCGTCTACGGTGTTTTGATAATGCCCCGCGCATAGCTTGAACGAAATTGTCTGCGTCACGTTCATTGCGGCCGCGTATAGTGAACTCGTAAACGCTCTGCCCTACGGTTGGCGTAGTTTTCGTTGCTTCGAGAAAAGCGTTTAACGCGTCAGGGCCAGTCTGAAAACGCGGATAGTCGTGGATAGGGTTATTTAGGTCTTTAGGCATTTGATTTCTCGTTATTTTGTTCGATGAGGCGTTTAGCAAATTCGTTTACAAACCATTCGACGATGTTTACGTTTTTAATTTTATCACAGTCAGTTTCGTTTGTTCCGAAGAACGGCTCAAGTAAAAACGTAGGTGCATCAGTAAATCCGTTTACGTTTTTAAATCCGCGTGCGCCTTTAGCGGGAAACTTTAAACCTCTATCGCGTAAGCCAAACGTATGGCACCACTCTTGTAAAACGTGGTCTGCAAGTGTACGCTCAAATTTATTAAGGTATTCTGCCATAAGGATTTCTGCTCCGTTTGCTTGCGGGTTACTGAACGCGTTAAAATGAAACTCTAAAACAAGGTCAAACTGCCTAGGATGCGCGCGAATGGCGTCATGAGCCGATGATACGCCGTTACGGTTTCGGTAAAATAAAATGTTGCCCGCGCCGATACCATTTACAGCTTGCGCGTTATAAAACTCCCATTCCGTTTTATTTAAAAATGGGCTAATTGCACCTTGTACGAGTGCATCATGACCAATAATTATTGCGATTTTGGGTTTGTATGGATTTAACGCTTTTTTAAGCGTAACGGTATCCATACGGTCGTAATGCTCTTCTACGTACGTTTCCTTTGGCGGCTGATAATTTGCCAACGTTTGTTGTAAATCGTCAATTTCTTTATTACGTAAATCAATCGTTTCGCTTAAATCCCGAATAATATTACGTTGTTGCTCGTTTGCGTGTTTTAACTCTTCGCGCTGATTGTATAATTTTTGTACGTAGTTAACAAATTCGCTGTTTTGAAGTTTATATCGTTCTATAAGATTACTCATATCAATTTCCTATTCTTTTAATTTCACTTTTACGTTTTAACTGTTCGCTCAAACTTATATTGTTAGCCAATTCCATTGCTTTACGTGACATACTGTAGGGCTTTGAAACTTTCCTTAACTCCGGATAATTCTTTTCGACGAATAAGTCTAATTCATCGAGAAGAATTAATCCGCTTTTACGTTGGTCAAGTGATTCGGTGTTTTCGCGTTCAAGGTTTAATTTTGCTATCCTGAGCCTCAATGCGTCTGAAACCTGCCTTCTAGCTTCTGTCAATTTGACGTTAGGCAGCTTTTTAGCCTCTCTGGTGACTTGTTTAAGGATAAAGGGCCACATATACCCAAAAACAATTCTGGCGCTCTCACGCCCGCATATCATGCCTATGGGGTCTTTCTTATATCGGCTTACAGATATACCCTTGCATCCGTAATACGCGGAAACTGCAAAAAATAAATCACGTTTATATGGATTGCCCTCTTTCCACGTTGCACCGAATTGCTGGCCCATTAAATCGTTTTTCGTACCTAATGTTAGCGCGTCGATTTGGTGCTGGTCGAGTAAATCCTTTGCCTTAGACATAAACGCTAAAGCTTCGTTTTCATTATCCGTACTTTCGGCTTTCGCCATTAACGCGGATATTTTACGTTTAATGTTTTCAATATCACTCACGCTGTAATCCTCCAGACAATCGCACTAACAAGTGCCCAAAAGAATATAAAGAACGTAATTGTCATAATCCAATCGACGAGTTTTGAATTTAAACTGTTAGGGTATGGTTTACGGTTTTTCATCGTTTACTCCTCTAACAGTACGGGAACGTCCCAAGAAAAACGTTCGTCTTCGTGCCCCATTAGCACGTCGTCAAAAAATTGGGTATTCATTTCTATTTTCGCGCGGTGCTTTTCAATAAACTTTTCTGCTTTGTCTTGTACGGTCGTACCCTTTAAAACTTGTTTATTTCTTGCACACGCGAGCGAGTTTAAGTCACTAAGAACGTAAACTTTCTCTTTTGCCCGCGTCCATGCTGTGTAAAACCACTCTCTATTGATAAGTCTTTTACCTTGCGGGTGCATAACGACAATTACGTTACGATATTCAGAACCTTGTGCCTTATGACACGTTGAAACATAACCATGAGACAACGCGTTGTATTGCCCTTGCGTACTAAACGTTACGATTTTATCTTCACTATACGCGGTAGGGAAATAAACATATGTAATATGCGAAGCTTGACGCTTGCCTTTTTCTTTTTCATCCTCTGGAACAACTGCCGCGAGTGAAATCGTATCAGGCGTTTTAAAGTCTTGCGCTTCATTACGCGTACAAAGGCCGTTACGTTCTATTTCAACAATCCAGCCAGTCATTCCGTTTGTAAGGCCGCTTTCATCATCATTCGATAACACCATAACTTTGTCGCCAACTGCGTAGCGACACGTTTGGGTTATCGCGTTGATAACGACAACAGGATTATCAGGATTAAAATGACGCCGTAACATACGGTTTAATTCTTTTTGTCCCATTTCTTTTTCGTTGATAGGCGTTATTATAGTATCCAACGCGGGGTCAAAATCACCGCTTGCGTGTAAATTTACAATCGCACTGACCGCTTGACCTTGCGCTTTTGCCTGATTTGGCGAAATTAATTTACTAAAGCAGTTTTGACGATTAAACTCAACCCGTTCACCGTTACGAATACGCGTAGCGTGCATAACAAGGTCTTGGTCGTCAGTACGGTGTACCTTTGTTAAGGTGTACGTGGGTAATGACGTTAAATACGCGTTAAACGGGGCAAGACCGTGAACGGCGGGAAGTTGAGCGCTGTCACCGATAAAACGTATCTTAGCATTAGGCGCGAAAGCTATAATTTGATTTACAAGTTTCGCGGGGGCCATTCCTGCCTCGTCGATATATATAATTTCCCATTTTAACGTATTATGAACGTCATACGACGGTTGGAATATCATTTTCTGATATACTTCGCCTTTTTCGTTAAAAGCTTCCTCGTAAACAGGCGCGTAACCGAGCATGCGGTGCATTGTCATACAATTATGGTCACGAAATTCGGGCGGGAGCTTTTCACGCATGTTCTGCGTTGCTTTGCCTGTAAAAGCTACAAACGCGACTGCGGGAATTTCTTTTGAAGCTTCGTAGTTGCGCCGTAACGAGCTTGCGCGCATCCACGTAACGTCCTCTTTTTCGCGCTCTACTACGTGCTGTGTAACGGTTGTTTTACCCGTACCCGCTGGCCCGTTTATTATGCAATATTTATGCGTTACAACGCCCTCAACCGCGTCCTTTTGAGATTGGTCAAGAATTTCATACGGTACGATTTTAAACGGCGAATTATCGTTTTCTAATTCTTCGAGTTTATACTTTGCAATTAATGCGGATTTCGTGCCCGTATCGTCGTACGCATTACCAACGTTTAAATGACTATCGTCGGTGTTAAGTTGAACCTTTACGCGTCGAGCCGTTGTGTCTTGGTCACGCGATTTTGACAAGCCTAAACGTGCAAGGCGGGATGAATGTACGTTCTTTGCCGATATGACTCCCGTTTTTACGGGTTCAGGTTCAGAATGTTTTTCAACGTGGCGACCGTGTTGGCCCATTGAACGGTTAAAACGTTTTAACTCTTCTTCTTTTTGTTCGCGGGACTTTGTTTTAATCTTTGCGCGTTCGAGACGTGAAAGAGGTTTTTCAGCTTTAGCTGTCTTAGGGCGCTCTGCGTTTAATGTAGCGTCGTTAGGTACGCATTTACCGCACCCGCCTACGTGACAGTCAAAACAATTATTACACGTTTGACATACGGAAACTTCGCCACACTCTTTGCACGTAACCTTTAACGCAGAAAAATCTATTTTATTTTCTTCACTCTTTTTCGCGCGTAATTTTGCAAGGCGGCTCATGGCATAAATCTCACTGGCTTAATGTCTGCCATATCTAAAAAGTCGCTAACTTCAACGGCTTTACGTAATTTCTTACGCGCTGTATTCGCGCGCTTTTCGTTACCTTTAAGCATTCCCGCGTTACCTTGCGTTTTAATTACAAGCGTGTTATGGACTTGATTTTTAACGTCAATATCATTTAACTTGTCAATAGGCCACGCACCGTCTTTAAGCTTGGGCATTAACAATTCGTCTTCTGTAATTGTATCAAGAATATGATTTAAAACTAAAACATTAATTCCTAGACGTTTCAGCCATTGCCGTTTTTTACCGCGTCCGTTTAAATCACGCGTAATAGTTTCACGCATTGAACTATCGCCCTGCATGATTTGAGCTTTACGCGTCATTCCCACTTCTGAATTGTCCGTTTTACCACCTTTACTCAATTTATCGGCAATTAACGAAAACGTTTCTTTTAACCAATTCGCCCACGCGTCTAAGTCTTTCGCGCAGTTTGTTAACGAAACAAATAACGGCTTGTGAGAACGAAATTCGCGGTATAGGCCGTTATGCGAAGCAATAGCAAGAATTTTTAACATAAAATCGTTACAAACGGCTAATTTAAGTTGATTTTCGTCGCTTTCTAGCGCGTATTGCGCTATTAAATCAAATGTACGCGCTTTTTCGTTGATAAATACTAATTTATCGTTTAAAGTCTTGGCTTTTGTTTGCGCCTTGTCAAAGCTTTCTTTTCTAGAACCCGCTAAACGCGAAGCAAGCCAAACGAATAAGCCAACGGGGTCAACAATTCGCAATTTATCAAGTTGCTCGGGCGAAGTGTTTATAAAATGCGGCGCGACTGTAGATGTATATAACGCTAACGTTCTGTTTTGGTTATTCTCATTTTGCATCATTTCATAGAGCTTTAAATTTTCCGCGTCTAATGTGAATAAAAACCGCCCTGTTTTTGAACAAAAAACTTCGTCGTTTAAACTCAAATTTTGCGCTTTAGACTGGAGCAAAGTATAAACTTTTTCGCAATCCTGCACAAATCGCGTTGCATCCGTTACACTTCTAATATCAACGTGAGGTAATTCGGCTTTAGTTATACGCGGCAAAAAGTCTTTTACTATCTCTGTTCGTATTATTTTCGTTTCACCGTCAACGTCTATATGACGAATTGCATTCGCATTTACGCTTTGCGGCAGGATTTTCGTTCTTAATATTTTATTCAATCGGCCCATCTTAGGTACTCCTATGGCTTGGGTTAGCTTGCACTCTGTCAGACTAACCCAGAAGCTAACCAAAAACAAGCGTTATTTTGGGTAAAAAACCACGTAAAATCAGTGCTTTAGCAAAGTGTGATAAAAATGCAACACTTAAACCTAACCTTACTCTTACCTAACCTTGCAGAAATTACCCCCGCTACATTATACAACGCGAAAAAGTGAATTACAAACGCAAAACGTTCGTTGAAACAAAACGCGATTTTACTCGTATTCAAAATCCAATTTTGCTTTTAATTTGCCGACTTCGTTGGCGATTTGGCGCGAATTATCCACGATTATTTAACCGAGCGAAGATTACAAAAATATGATATTTTAATATAAACAAACGTAGAAATCATAATGCGAATAATCCAGCGCGCTTTACGAGAAAATTAATCGCGATTTAAAATAAAATGAGAAAAATAGAATTAATAAAAATAGAATTACAAATTGATAATTCTCGCAGAAATTAACGAGAAGGGTGGGGGTCTGCGGGGAACGATTTTAGGTAAGTGGTTAGGTAATTTTTCTGCGGTCAGTTTGCCCCTTGGCCGAGCTTTCTACGTAGTTTCAGCCTTGCAACGCGTAATTTGCTGAAAATCGGCGCGACTGATGAAATTCAAACGTAAAACCATAAATATATATTAACTATATAATTTAACGTTTTTAGGTGCTTATGCATTGAGAGGTGACATTCGTCAGTAATTTAACGTTAATTTACATTATAGTATTATTAAGCAGGCTATTCAGCCGATAAAAACGCATTTTATGTAAAAATAGCACTTGCAACGCTTTATTAATTCTGTATTATAAATTTATGGGCAATGTTGCTCATGCATCACTTATGACAATTATGGAGTTTATTTTATGTCAGAACAAAATCAAAACGATAAAGACGAAGTTGAAACAATTGATGACCTAGAAGGCCCTCACGGCAAAATAGGCGAAGAAACAATGAATGACGTTTATGACGCTATCGTTGCACGTGTAGAGGGTGCTAGCGACTTTGACGCCGATACAATGGAATTAATGTCTAATGCCCCAGACGATATTCCCGACGATTGGGAAATCACTGTAGCGACATATTCAAGCCGTGAAAGCGAAAGCTATGACGGTGTGTTTCTTTGGGTAACACCAAGCGTTGAAACAATCGTTGCCGCTGCGCCTGACTATATATCAGATTTAAACCGCATGCGTCATGTAGGCCGTTTGACGGATATGGCACGTCGTCACATTCTTAACGCAGAAGCGGAAGGGGAACCAAACTTTCCGCAAACTGTGCGCCAATTCGTAACGCGTGCTTCAAGCGGTATTGCTGCGGTTTACTCGCCTAGTTTTGACGCTCTTTATCCGCTTATTAAAGAGGCTATTAAGTCTCTTAAGGTTTACAACCTTTCAAAACGCGAAACAATGGAAGCTATGACAAACGCGGCGTATGCTAAATTCCATTATCCGCATGCGGAAAGTGATAACCTTTTCGTTAAGCTTATGAAAGCGGCTATTTCACGGATTGAGCTTGAACCAACGGACGACAAGCCAAAAATCCAAGACAAGAAAGGCGTGGTCGTAACCTCTGACTGGTTTAAGTCACAACTCGACTTACGCGAAAAAGCTGAATATAACGTTGAAGAACAAATTGAAGCCGACACCGACTTCACGTTCTAAAACGTTTAAATTTTCCCCCAACTTGCCCCGCGTGTTAATTCATGCGGGGTTTTTTATTATTTAAACGAAATTAGATATTGACCGTTTAAACGTAATGTGTAATATGTAACTATCAATTTAGAAAGGTAATAAATACTATGACTTACAAAACCTTATACAATGTCGAATTAATCCATTTAACAATGGCCGCTAGTACGTGCGTTTTAAACGGATTAACGCAAAAACAAGCCATGAGCTTTTCAAAATATTTCATAGACCGCTACGCGCCGTTAAACATAAAAGACGCTAACCAAACAAAATTATTCAATTGGTTTACACTTAACCAAGGCGCGCGCTGCGGTGTTGAATTTAATCGCGCCGCAATACGTATAGAAGCCGACCAAACTAAGGACTAAAAATGACCATTTCACCCCAAGACATAAACAAACTCGCTCAATTCGCGGCAATCTATCAACTAAACGACTCACAAATAAACGGATTAGCGTCTACACTATCAACAACAAACCCGCGTTTTAATCACCACTTATTCAAACAACACGTAATAACAACGCGTGACAGCTTACAATCCGACAATCCGCGTAGATATCAGCAGGGGATTGAGAGGGTTAATAGGGGATTAGGTGGAAAAGTTTGAGAGCCACATTTTTACGCGTTTAAAACGAATTTTCTGTAAAATAATTACGCGAAAAGGACGAATTAATGTGTTTCGTTCATATTACGTTCATAAAAGAATGGTATAAGAACGTATTAAATCAATTGAAAGAGAATAAAATGACTTTAGAAATTACGAAACAAGATTTGAGCGCATTAGACGCGGCAAGTGATTTAAATGGCTGGCAGTTGCAAGAATGCGTATTGATAGAGGCGAAAGGGCGCGGGTCATTACGCAACGGCCTTGCAATCAATTCACGCGGTAATGGCTATTGCGTCCATTCGTTTGTAATTCAAGAAGACGGAATCGCGTCTTACCATAACGGCAATTACGTTAAATCATTTGCCGATGCTTTAAGCGCTTATAAGCGGCGTGAGCGTAATCACGCGGTAAACTGGAAAGGATAGCATATGAAACCGTAACGCATCATGCGCGTGAAAGTCTCCCCGCTTTCACGCGTTTTATTTAAGGTGCTAATGTTACGTTATAACATCACACTCACGACTCAAGGGGATACCGTAACATTACGCGCACATTAATCATTATTAACTTGACGCATTTTTACTTGACGCGCTTTTTACACGCGAACGATTAAGTTACAATATAACATGTCAATGCGACACAGTGTCACACGCGAACAACAGTGGAACAGAACCTTACGAAAAGATTACAAAAAGTTAATTTGACAAGACAGGGGGGTAGTCCCACCCTAGGGCCGACCGTAGGGAGGGTATATATATGTCAACCGCACTAAATTTTACGTAAAAATTCGCCAATAAATAAATAG
>CAKZRZ010000129.1 GCA_937918955.1 uncultured Arenicella sp. | reverse complement strand
GTTGATCAGGAGAACTTGATCCGAGAATCAAGCGAACTAAACAACACCGGCAGCCGGCGCTTCACTATCCAAGATGGAGATTTTTACCTCTCGGATTTGTACTTGTCACCGGATGGTAACGGCGACAAAGACTCTGTTGAGTATTTTTTCAACTTGAGCGAAGAGACCCAAGTGTCTGTAGTGGTCACCAACGTTCGAGATGAAATTGTTCGCGAGTTTCAGGTGTCCAACCAAGCGATTTCGAATGGCTCGGTAGAATGGGATGGTAAAAACGAGTTCGGTGGGTTAGTCGCGGATGGCCGTTATCAATTTTCAGTGAGAGATCAGCTGGGTGTTCGTCAGGGCGAACGAGCTATTACACTCGATACGAATCGGTCACCCTTAGCGAATGCGGTTAATACCCAATTTGCGCTTGAAAGAAATTTAAGCTGCCGATTAGGTCAAGTTTATGAATTTTCTCCAGACCCAAATTTTGATGAGCAATTACTAGAAAGCCTTATCTATGGCCCCAACGATCAATTTTTGTATTTTCCTACATTTTTAGAGCCCACGCTTGATGATCAAGGTGAATTGATTGCTACTAATGAAGATGTACTTTTTCCATCGGGCATCTATCAAGCGCTTAATGATGGTTCTCAAGTCATTCAATTGGTCGCAGATCATGCTATTGCTGACGCGGAGATAAATTTTGATGATCCGGAAACTCTTCAAATCACCAGAGTCGCTCACATAAAAATCTCGCCTGATAGTAAGCGAATGCTTGTACAAACTGGATTTGATGAACAGTTTTGGGTTGTTGATATAGAGACAGGGGAGTTAACGCGAGCGCGTCACGAAGAGTTATTTGGTGGAAATATCGACGATATTGAATTTATCAGCAATGAAGTTGCGATATTCAAATCAGGGGTCGATAGCATTTTCGCTATTGATACAAGTTCTATGACATTTACTAAGCTCGTTGATCTTGCAGATATTAGTAATTTTAGTTCGGATACCAAGCTTGTTGTAAACCAATCGAAGACCCACGCGCTATTGCCATTTTCGAATACACCTGGTTTTTCACAAGTTGAATTATTTAATCTTTTTGATAATAGCTATACATTTTCATTAGCACTCATTGATCTTGCAACCCGCGAAGTTTCGGTCGTAGCAAACAACGTTACGGGTTTTTCCTGGAGCCCCAATGGTGATCGATTTGTGGTTGGAGATCCGAATGAAAACAGCCTGAATTTGTTTGACACTAACGGTGTAGAGGTGCAGCGGATACCGTTTAGTGTCGATCAGTCCTTAGCTTACTCTAGTGCTGAACGTGATGAATTAAATGCTTTTTTCTCAGGTTTGCTTGGCCAGTCGCTCCTTGATGAAAGTCGATACGCGGGTGATTTCGGGCATTTCGCGTGGGCGCCTGATGGGAGTGAGTTTGCCTTCGTTGCCTATGATTACATTGCGACCATTATACAAAGTGACGGTTGCCCGATTCAAGATGATAGTAATATAGGCAATCATTCAGAACCAGGCGCGCCCAATTTTTTCAATCTTGTACTGAGCTTTTTTACTAACGTCGCCCATGCACAAGAAGCGGTGATCGACGAGATGCTGCGTTGCTATCAGGTGTCACCAGAGATCTTATCGCTATTTGACCAATATAAAACAACTGACGGTATTTATGTCGCGAAGCTTAGTTCGTCTTCGGTCGAGAAAGTCGCTCGAACAAACAGTATTGAGTTTAACGGCGCCTTAAGCTCTGGCATATCTACTGACGAAAGTGATTTAGTTTTTCCTGTAACGATTAACTCTAGCGAGTCGAGGTTTCAAAATGTCGACGGCGTTACTGTTAACGAAAATGGAATAGGGCTGACCGAAGAGGGGCTTGTATACGTTGAAATTTCTGGTAAAGAAGACTTCTTCAGGCTATTTCAACAAAGATATGGTGCTGGTAGAGGGGTAGCCGAACTCACCACTCGAGGGATTGAATGGTTAGAAGGCGCACGAGAACTCCTAGTATCTGGAGCTATTAACATTCCTGTTTCATTCGAAGGAGATCCTTTTGAAGAAGAGTTTGATGGCAATCAAATTCCATTTTTAAAGACTGGCGGCAATCAAACCTTTGTTTTAAATCTCGATTCGCCCGACACAGATAGTCGGTTCATTTTCGAAGATAAGAATGTTCTTAAACGAGTAAAGCAAACCAATACCGGAAAGTTTCTAAGCTGGTTCTCAAACGATGTCGCAGATCAGTGTTTTAGCAATGGAGAAACTAACGGTTATCGACAGTTTCAATCATTACTAAACCTCACTGCAGACTTACGCGCTAGGCGCGTTAACGACAGTGGTGGATTCTTACTTGAAGGCTCAGCGGTTGATCAAAATTTTGCTAGTTATATATTGGAGTTTGCTGATGTTACTCAACCTGAGGTATGGACTGCGATCTCTCCAGCATCGTCAAAATTTGTGATTGATGATCGATTCACTACTTGGGTGGCTCCCTATGTTGGGCGTTTTCTTATTCGTTTAACGGTATTTGATTTGGCAGGGAATAGTCGTCAAGAAATTGTGCAAGTGAGTAATGCCCAACAAGCGAGTATTTCTGCGCTTTTTACATCTGAGCAATTCATTTCGCCAAATGGCGATGGCATTCAAGATGTCACTGCATTGAACTTTCGCGTTCTACAGAGCGTCAATTTAGACTTGCGCGTATTTAATTCTAGTGATCAGCAAGTCCGCTCGATTCAGCGTAGCTTTGATGTCATTGGCAGTGAGCAAGCAATCGAGTGGAATGGGCGTGATTCAAGTGGTCAAGTGGTACCCGATGGTCAGTATCGTTTGCTAATTCAAAATTTCGAGTTTTTTGTCACGGTAGATAACTCGGCTCCCGTATTAAC
>CAKZRZ010000128.1 GCA_937918955.1 uncultured Arenicella sp. | reverse complement strand
GAGTCGGCTGAGTACAAAGTAGCTGAGATAAATGAGCGGCCTACTTCGACCAAACCTACAGCGCCTTATATTACGTCGACATTGCAGCAGGCAGCCAGTACACGCTTAGGCTTTGGCGTTAAGAAGACCATGATGTTAGCCCAGCGACTTTACGAAGCAGGCTACATCACCTACATGCGTACAGACTCAACGAATTTGAGTAAGGATGCGATTGCCGACTGCCGTGGCTTTATTGATAGCGAGTACGGCAAAAAATATTTGCCAGACGCGCCAATTTCTTACTCGAGTAAAGACGGCGCCCAAGAGGCTCACGAGGCGATTCGCCCATCTGATGTGAATGTAAAGCCAACGCAGATAAGCAATGTTGATCGAGATGCCGAGCGTTTATACACCTTGATTTGGCGCCAGTTCGTAGCTTGCCAAATGGTTCCGGCTAAATTTTTAAGCACTAGCGTAGTTATCAATGCAGGAGATTACGAACTTCGCACTCGAGGGCGTGTGATTGTTTTTGATGGTTACCAAAAAGTGCAGCCTCCGCAAGCTAAAAAAGACGACGATGGTGTGTTGCCGT
Organism: uncultured Arenicella sp.; assembly: GCA_937918955.1. Classification (GTDB taxonomy): domain Bacteria; phylum Pseudomonadota; class Gammaproteobacteria; order Arenicellales; family Arenicellaceae; genus Arenicella. The sequence continues at coordinate 7,527 of CAKZRZ010000128.1, read as the reverse complement.
CGATGAAAGTCGGTGAAGTGTTTGATTTAGAGAGCTTGATACCGACTCAGCATTTCACAAAGCCGCCGGCTCGATACACTGAAGCGAGTCTGGTTAAAGAGCTGGAAAAGCGCGGAATTGGCCGACCATCAACGTATGCCGCAATTATTTCTACGATTCAGGATCGTGGGTATGTGCAGGTTGAAAAACGCCGTTTTTATGCTCAAAAAATGGGTGATATTGTTACAGAGCGTTTGGTTGAGAGTTTCACTGAGCTGATGGATTACAGCTTCACAGCAACCATGGAAGATCGTTTAGATGATGTGGCTAAAGGCCGCTTGCAGTGGCGTGATCTATTAGACCGATTTTATGAGGATTTCTCCTCTACCTTGTTAAAGGCGCAGAATGATGATGACGGTGGTATGCGTCCGAATAGCCCGACTGAGACCGATATAGCGTGCACGACCTGTGGTCGACCAATGCAGATTCGCACGGGCAGCACTGGCGTATTTTTGGGGTGTTCTGGCTACTCATTGCCGCCCAAGGAGCGCTGTAAGACTACAATGAATTTAGTGCCGGGCGACGAAGCAGTTAACGTCGATGAAGATGATGAGGCTGAAGCAAAATTATTGATTAGCAAGCATCACTGTTCGATTTGCAATACCGCGATGGACAGTTACTTGCTTGACGAGAAACGTAAATTACACATTTGCGGTAATAACCCGGATTGCTCAGGTTTTGAAGTAGAGCTTGGTTCTTACAAAATTAAAGGCTATGAAGGCCCGGTTCTAGAGTGCGATAAGTGCGAAAGCGAGATGCAGCTCAAAAACGGACGCTTTGGTAAGTATTTCGGCTGTACTAATGAGGAATGCAAAAATACTCGCAAGCTTTTGCGTAATGGCGAAGCGGCTCCGCCAAAAATGGATCCAGTGCAAATGCCAGAGCTTAAATGTTTAAAAGTTGATGATCATTACGTTTTACGTGATGGTGCATCTGGCATGTTTTTAGCCGCCAGCGGCTTCCCTAAAAATCGTGAAACTCGCGCACCTTTGGTTGCAGAAATTTTGCCGCATAAAGATGAAATCGATCCTAAGTACACGTTTTTATTCAGTGCTCCAGTCGCCGATGACGACGGCTTGCCGACGGTGATTCGATATAGTCGCAAGACTAAAGAGATTTATGTGCAGTCTGAAGAAGACGGCAAGGCAACAGGTTGGAAGGCGTTTTACGAAGGTGGTAAATGGGTGGTAACCGCTGCCAAGACAGTGAAGAAAAAGAAAGCTAAGAAAAAAGCAGCGAAAAAGAAGGCGAAGAAAAAAGTGACCAAGAAAGCCAGTAAGAAGAAGGTCAGCAAAAAGACTTAAATTCGTAAAAGAAGCGAGCTGGCTTAAAAACTTGTTGCCAGCTCAGCGCCTGCAACTTTTCCATTTTCTGTGATTGGTCGTTGTTTAGAACAAGCCTTCTGTATCTTCCGATTCTTCGATGATGCGCTCTGATTGATCCAGCGGCAAAGCTGCTGGTAAGTCTTGATTGTCAACACTCAGATCGTCTTCGTTTAATTCTTCGCTTTCAATAATCGATTGGCCTTCTACTTGTAATATGGCCAATTGCTCGCCGTAAAGTTTTTGATAAAGCGCGTACTCAGGAGTGAGTTCCGGTATTTCAAAATATTCGGTAATACCGTCTGGATCGAACTCGTCGGTACGTTTGCCGCTATTGCGATTTACGAAGCCTTGCTCTATGTAATCAGGCAATTCTTCGTTGTCTTGTGGCAAATCTTCAAGCGCGACCTTCATGTAGTCAACCCAGATAGGTAAGGCTGCCACGCCGCCGGCCTCGCCACGCCCCATGCTCTGGGGCTTATCAAATCCGACCCAAACAGTGGTGGCAATGCTCGAGTTAAAGCCGGTAAACCATGCATCTACATAGTCGTTGGTAGTGCCTGTTTTGCCCGCTAAGTCCTGTCGCTTTAGTGTCAGCGCTTTTCGACCAGTGCCTCGTCGAATAACGTCTTTGAGCATGCTTACTGTTAGAAAGTTATTGGCATGACTCATTACTCGAGGCGCATCGTAGAAACGCTCGGCACTTAAGTCTTCAGTTTCTTCAGGAATGCTAAGATCTTCTATCTCGGCGCTGGCATCTTCTAAAGGCAGCTCGTCGAGGCTGCTTTGTTCTTCAAGCAGTAGTTTCTGCTCTTCACTTAGCTCCGGTTCGGGTAAATAGGCCGAGAAGCATTCATCACATAGCTGTGCAATTGGTGCTCGATAAATAACCTTGCCATTTCGATCTTTAATTTGCTCGATGAAATATGGTTCGACTCGATATCCGCCATTAGCGAGCACTCCGTATGCACTAAGCACTTCGATTGGCTTAGCTCCTCCAGAACCTAGAGCCATGGTTAGCGATGATGAAAAGCGATTCATATCGATGCCAAAGCGTTCGAGGTAATCTCGAGCGTAAGGAATGCCGATTGCGCGGAGTATTCGTATCGATACCAGATTCATCGACTTGCCCAAGGCTTGGCGCATACGGGTAGGGCCGAAGAATTTGCCGCTATAGTTTTCGGGGCGCCAAAGTGTGCCGTGCGCGGCATCCCTAATTACGATCGAGCTACCACTGATCAAGCTGGCCGGCGTATAGCCTTGATCGATTGCGCCTGAATAAATAAATGGTTTTATATTTGAGCCTGGCTGCCGAATGGATTGTGTAGCTCTATTGTATTTATTCAAGAAAAAATCATAACCGCCAACTAAAGAGCGTATTCTTCCACTTGATGGTTCGATTGAAATCAGAGCTCCGCTGACATCAGGGATTTGCGAGAGCTGCCATTGCGTCTCAAGTGCAGGCTCGAGATCTAAATTTGCTCCAGAAGCAATTGGCGATGACGCCTCTGAGATCGGTTCAGTTTCGAGGGGGCTTATATAGACTACGTCCCCGAGCTTTAGCAGTTCGGTCATTGCCTTAGGCTTATCGCCAACTAAGTTTGCTGTTTTATGGCGTTTAGCCCATTTTGCGTCTTCGAATGAGATCTCGACTTCACCAAACTCGTTGCTTTGTAGGCGGGCATTCGCCTCGTCGACAAACACCGTAACCGCTGGAACTTGCTCCTGGCTCGAAGGGTAAGCGCGAAGTGCACGTTCAACAGCTTGTTCGTAGTCCTCTTGATTTACAGCTTGCGCAGTAAGAGAGTCGAGATCAATGGTTCCAATTGATCCTCGGAAACCATGCCGTTTGTCATAGTCTCTGAGGCCTTTTCTAAGTGAAGCTTGAGCCTGAGTTTGCAGTTTCGATTGTATAGTCGTGTATACACTCAAGCCTTCCCAGTAAGCTTCTTCACCATATCTTTCGACGAGATTAGCACGAACCATTTCGGCGATATGAGGTGCGAGCAACTCTGTTTTCCGGCTATGAGCCTTGGCCGTAACAGGCTCGGAAGCGGCCAAGCTATGTTCAGTATCGCTGATTTTACCTAATTCGAGCATGCGCCCGAGCACGTAGTTGCGACGAATGACTGCTCGTTCTGGGTTACGTAAAGGGTTGAAAGTTGAGGGCGCTTTGGGCAAACCGGCAAGCATTGCAACCTGCGCTAAGCTTATTTCATGCAACTCTTTCCCATAATAAACATCAGCCGCCGCCCCAAACCCGTAAGCTCGGTGGCCTAGAAATATCTTGTTTAAGTAAAGTGAGAGTATTTCTTCTTTACTCAGGATTTGCTCGAGGCGGAAGGCCAAAAGCACTTCTTTCATCTTCCGAGTATAGGTTTTGTCACGTGTGAGGAAGAAGTTGCGAGCGACCTGCATGGTGATTGTGCTAGCGCCCTGGCCAGAACTGCCAGACCTGAAATTTGAAATGGCCGCTCTAAACAGGCCTTTGAAGTCAACTCCGCTGTGTTCGTAAAAGCCATCGTCTTCACTGGCAAGCACAGCATCTATAAGGCTTTGAGGTGTATCAGCGAAGGCGGTGGGGTTGCGTCTCTCATCGCCAAACTCTGAAATAAGTAGGTTGTCAGCAGAATAGACTCTGAGCGGAACTTTAAGCTGAACGCCTTGAATGCTCTCAGCGTCAGGCAATTCTCGGCTGAATTGAACGATCAGAAAGCCTGCGACGATGAAGCCGAGCATAAAAAGGCCGCAGCCCCATTTTGTGAGCTGAAACAGCAGGTGCGATTTATTCAATGTGCCAAATTCTTATCGGTAAGCCAAAAACGATAATATATGAAATGTTAGATTTCCTAAATAGAAATGTGGCATTATTGCTCTGGGTTGGTTAGACTTTAAGGTAAGTAATTATAATAATGATATAAATATCGGTTTTTATGGAGGTTTCTTGAAACTGTTTACCAAAAAATCTAAAGCTGTTGTCGGCATCGATATCGGAACCCATTCGATAAAATTAGTCGAACTTGCAGGCACCAAAGCCAGCCCTCAGGTGGTTGCTTGGGCCGTAGTGCCTCTGCCGGTTGGTGCATTTTCAGAAAATGCAATTGCTAATGCAGATCTTGTCGCAGATGCGCTAAATACCGCGATGCTGGAATCCGGTGCCAAAGCCGAAGTGGCGGCTGTTGCTGTTTCTTCTAGCCATGCTATTACCAAAGTACTTGGGATGCCTGCTGACATCGGCGAGCTTGAGCTCGAAGAGCAAATCAGTATTGAAGCGCTGCATTTTATTCCTTATCCGATCGACGAAGTTAATTTAGACTTTGAAGTGATTGGTGCGTCTGAGTCTAATGATCAAGAAAATGATGTTCTGCTGGTCGCTTGTCGTCGCAGTATCGTTGACGATTATATTGACCTGGTAGATACCTCGACGCTTGAGCTAGAATACGTTGATATCGACACTTACGCTCTGGAGCGAGTGTATCGTTCTCAGAACTCGCTTGGTGCAATGTCCGATCAGCCGGTCGCTTTATTTGATATTGGGTCATCAAGTAGCCATTTAATGGTAATGGACGACACTCGGGTGCTCTATTCTCGGCATCAAAACTTTGGCTCATCTCAATTAGTCAAGCTGATTCGCAAGGAGTATGGTGTGTCAGCCGAAGAAGCAGAAGAAATATTGAATTCTTCGCAACCTCCTGGTGACTTCCTTGCTGCCGTTCAAGAGCCGTTTGTAGAAATGCTTCGTCAAGAAGTGAGCCGTGCGTTGCAATTTTTCTACTCGTCGAGTTCTTACTCAAATATAGACAGTGTTGTTTTGTCTGGCGCCTGCTGTGCTTTGGCTGGCTTGTCTGGAGATTTAGAGGTTAAGTTACGCTCGAAAGTGTCTGTCTTAAACCCTGTGGCCAACGCTGATGTGCGCACGCGTAGAGACACCATTGCCAAGGTGGCTCCGTCTCTGTCGGTTGCCTACGGTCTATCATTGAGAGGACTAAGTTAATGGCTAATATTAATTTACTACCATGGCGTGAAGCTCAGCGTCGCGAACGCAATCAAATGACTTTGGCGATGTGTGTGGCGATGTGGGCTGTCGCGTGTTTAATCGTGTTTGCCGGCAAGCTTTTTATGGACTATCGAATTGACCATCAAAAAGCGAGAAACGCGTATGTGCAATCTGAGATTAATGCTCTATCCAAAGTGATTGCAGAGATTGAAGACTTGAAGCAAAAACGCGATGACTTGTTATCTCGAATGGAAGTTATTCAGAATTTGCAAAAGAATCGTGCGCAAATCGTCCATGTTTTTGATGACATGGTGAGCAAGTTACCAAATGGCGTTTTCTACGACAAAATTTCTAAAAACGATAGCCGACTGGCAATCGTAGGTAAAGCTCAATCGAACGGCCGTGTCTCAGCGCTTATGCGCAGTTTAGATGCGTCAGACTGGTTTGATGGGGCGACGCTGAATGTGGTTGACGTGATAGATCAAAATGGCGCATCTGTGAGTCAGTTCGACATATTGGTAAGCGAGCAAAGAGCTGACGAAGACGACTCTAACGAGAATGTTCGTTAAACCAGTAGTGCTGTTATAGACGATTAAGAATAATAAAAAGCATATGAATATTAAACAAAGAATAGGTGGCCAATGAGTATTCCAGCGGTAAGCCTTATTGAAGAGCTCAACGGTCTCGATGTAAATGATATTGGCTCTTGGACTCGACGAGTTAAAATTTTAATGGCAGGCATTTTATGCCTCGTTATTATTGGTGCGGGTTTTCATTTTATCATTCAGGATCAACGAGCGGTCCTTGCAGCTGAGGAACGAAAAGAGCCTGGTTTAAAAGATAGTTATCTTGAAAAAAAGGCATTGGCGATTAATTTGGACGCCTATAAAGATCAAATGGTTGAGGCGGAAGAAACGTTTGGTGTGCTGTTGAAGCAGCTCCCAAATGAAAGCGAAATTCCTGCACTATTGATTGATATGACCCAAGTTGGCTTGTCTCGAGGGCTACAGTTTGAACGAATCAAGCCTGGTGCTAATGTTGATAGAGATTTTTATGCTGAAAAGAATGTCGGGATTATCGCTAACGGCACTTATCATCAAATTGCAGGCTTTGTTAGTGATGTTGCGGCGTTGCCGCGTATTATTAATATCGCTAACTTCTCAGTTGAACGCACCAGTCCAGATTCGGAAAATTTGAGGTTTCAAGCGACCACGAAGACCTACCACTATTTGGAGGATTCATATGAGTCAAATTAAATTTATGAAGTCGCTTGTCGTCTTGCTAAGTGTGATGATGCTCCAAGGTTGCGTAGACAGTAATATGACTGATCTTAGAACCTTTATAGCCGATGCTTATAAAGACAAGAAGCCTGAGATCGATCCGTTACCAGAAATCGAGCCTTATCAGGGTTTTGAATATGCATCGGCGGAAAAATCAGACCCGTTTTTGTTCGGCAATATTGTTTCCAATCGCGATGATGAGGCTGTTGTGGCTGGCAAGCGCCCTGACCGGAATAGAATTAAAGAACCTCTGGAGGAGTTTCCTCTAGATGCTTTGAATATGGTGGGAACCCTGTCTCAAAAGGGGGTTCCTTGGGTTATCGTCAAAACTAACTTGGGAACGGCTCACCTGGCCCAAGTTGGAAATTATCTCGGCCAAAACGATGGCAAAATAACTCAGATTTACCCAGATGAACAACGCGTAGTTTTGGAAGAAACAGTGGCTGACCCTGCCGGTCGCTGGATTACCAGAGACGTAGAAATAACAATAGATGAACAATAACGATTCAGGAAGCAAGATTATGAGAGTAAAACTAATGCCCGAGCGCTTCAAAACCTTGTGTGCCTCTTTGCTACTAGCATTGATTACAATTAACACGGCCTCCGCACAAACTGCCAACCTCACCGATGTTGTTTACAGCACTTTAAGTGGTGGCGATGTGCAAATTGATTTCAAAGCTGATGCGCAGTTACCTGAACCAGGAACATTCAGCACTGATCGACCTGCACGTATTGCGATCGATTTTTTTGGTATGAAGAGCTTATTGCCGAGCCCGAAAACTCAGATCAACCAAGGTCGTGTAGACAGTGTTGTTGCTGTCCAAACACCAGATCGAACTCGTTTAATTGTGAACTTATTTGATTCGGCACGCTATAAGCTCACACCGAT
>CAKZRZ010000127.1 GCA_937918955.1 uncultured Arenicella sp. | reverse complement strand
CACCAAGGGATTAGCTTGAAGGGTCAGTAAGGCTTTAGCCTGATCTACGGAAATACCCAATTGATCAAGCGCTGCTGAAAGTTTTGCAGCCTGAGACTTAATTTCGATTTCAACCGCCGTATGCTCAGCTCGCAATTGCTCTGTGTCGTCAGTCCATCGAGCAAATTGATTATCAGAAAAGAACGACGTTTTTATTTGATAATCAACAATGTCCTGTCTAGCTTGTTGCAAGCGTATTTTCGCTTGTTCTAGATTCAGCTCGATACCATCAAAATTGCGCTCAATTTCGTTACGACGGAGCTCATCTAACACTTGGTGAAATGTGTCGTTATAAAGCTTAGCGCGCAAAATGAGATCATCTTTAGATTCACCCACTAGAGTAAATTTCATAGCCGGTGTCTGGTCAATAAGCTGAATTCGAGGCTTGCTAAAAGCACTGGCTTCAACACCGTATTCACTTGCAGCACTGCTTATAACCGCGTCACTTAAAGCGATCTCTTTATAAGTGTTTTTCGGGCTTATGGACACACTGCCATAAGCGTTAGCACCATTACTTCGAGCCTCACCAATGTTGTCAAGGTTAATGGTCGAGGCCCTTTCAGTGCCAGGCAACAACATCACCCAAGAAGTTTTGTAGCTCGGCTTTTCTAAGCTTAAATAAATGCCTAACAAAACCACAACGACCAAACCAAGTAACGCAAGCTTGAGCTTTAGCGCTCCAATAGCCTGGCGTAAATAGCGAAAGAAAAGCGGCCAATTCACAACAGCCTCCCAAGTAAAATCGGGCTTATCACTTCACCAATACCGCGAGCAACATCCCGAAAGTTAGTAAAGCGAGAGTCGTAGCATGCTACTCCATCGTTGGGAATCAAGTACGGGTTTACCAAGCTGTTACTGCTATTCGCGAGCAGTTGATTTATTGATCGACGAACCACCAGCTGCTTCTTGCCACCGAAATTGCGCGTTACCATAACAATGCTTCGCGACGCATTCGCTTGATGAGTGCCGCCTATACAATTCGCAGAGATAGCCGCATCGAGCAATGATGATCCGTAAGGTAAGCGTGTGGAATCTGCGCCAACCGCTGACTGAGCGTTACTAAGCGCTGGCGCAGTCAGGTTTGACATGAATACGCGCAAACCCGGTGGAGTAATTTCGGTCGGGCGAATGAGCGATGTGTTTATCGTACCGGTTGAAAATACCATCACCTGATCGCCGTCGATTAAGGTCGGCATTTTCACGTAACCGCTGCCGTGAATTAAACTGGCTAGGGAGACAGTTAAAACTCGATTATCTCTCACTATAAAAATTCTGGACAGATCGGCATCTGGGCGGACGCCACCAGCGGCCATAATAGCCGAGGCTAAATTTCTATCGACTGAGAATGCGCCCGACGCTCGTTCAATTTGCTCTTCCGCCTTCAACGCTGGCCTCTGATTAATTGACACTCTTCCCGCGTTAAACACTGCGCCATAAACAGAAACGCTTATTGGCGCCAAACTAACAACACTTAGGTCTACTCGAACTGTCTCTCGATGAAACCAGTTTAATCTCACTAGCTCGTCTTCAATGCTTTCTCTCAATGTCTTCCGGGTGTGCTTACTGACCTTTAAAGACTGACCAAAAGGCAAATCGAGCTCACCTTCTGAGGTTACTTGATATAGGCCGTCGTACTCGCTCATCCCACCTATTCTGATCTGCAAGGTATCACCGGGCGCAAACCGAGCTCTATACAAACCGTCCGAATCGACTTCATCAAGAGCCCTATTGGCATAAAAGCTCGAACCATAAATATCGGGGACGACAGATAAAACCTGCCGCGCGAAATACTCGCCATCATCTTGTTCATTGCTGTCGAGATTTTTTGGTACAACAGCGCAGGCACTTGAGAGAACCAACAAGGAAATCAAGAAGAGTGATTTTAAGAATATTGAAAATCTAAACATTTTTTGCCTCTTACCGTTCGCGACAGCCTTAAGCTCACCGCGGTGAACAATTTATGAAAATCAATATATCACAAAGTATCATTATTATCATTAAAATAAATAAAATGATTATCATTTTTATCATAAAAAATATTAAACGAATAAAAACAATCACTTAATATAATTTAATCTCATAAATAAATCGAAATATAGGTGAAAACACCTCACATTAATGATAATAATGAAAATTATATTTGACTTATTATATCAAATTAATCATATTAGCCACATGAAGTTTCATATTTATCAATTTTAGAGAGGCGATTATGAGATTAATAATTGGAATAACGATGCTGTCAGTGCTTTTGCCCAAATTCGCTTTGATGTGCCTATCAGGCTTATATAGACACAAGAAAATATCGATTTTTACGCGCGCTTACTCAGGGCAAAATTTCGAAAGAATCGAGCACCGTACGATTACAGTGGCCAATAGAGCGCTCAGCGATATAGACACTTGGTTGCTTTATATCCAGGGTAAAGTAGATCTAGTCGGCCCTCGCCCGATGAACTTTGATGCCGCTCTTCGAGTCGATAAAGAAACCGATCAGCGTCACAACGTTCGTCCAGGCATTATCTCTCCTGCGCAGGTCAAGCGAACGTCGGGGATCGCTCATGTTAGCGAAAATGAGCTTGCTAACGAATTTGCGAAAAACGCTTCTCTTTTGCGTCGCACTCAAATACTCGTGGTCTGGGCGTTACAAAAACTGTTCAGCACTCGCGCTCAGCGGCTCCTTTACCCACCAGTGTTCAAACTGATGGACGTAACCATCGACAACCTAACGATGAAATCAGCCGTTGCAAAAATTGTTAACGGCCTAAGCGATTCACGTAAAGCCGCTACGGTAAAAAAATACGCATTTGTAAACGCCGACTGTGTAAACAAGTATCGCTCGCAACCTCAATATAAAAACACCTTAAAACTTTTCGATTCTGTTTTTGCTGATGGCATCGGCATCAAGCTCGCGGCGCGTTGGCAGGACTTGGGGGTATCTGAAAATGTTAACGGCACCGATATGTTTCCGCTGCTTTGTTGCGAGCTAGAAAAGCAAAAAAAGAGCATCTACCTTCTAGGTGGCTCTCCCTCAGTCGTAAAGAAAGTAGCCTCAAAACTAAATCGCGAATATCCGAATTTGCAAGTCGCAGGATTTTGCGACGGGTATCAACATAAGCAAAACCCTGCCGCCTTGCATGAACTCATCAACCGAAGCGAAGCCGATCTGTTGCTTGTTGCCATGGGCGCCCCACAACAAGAACAGTGGATTCTCGACAATCAAGAACACATCAGTGTGAACGCAGCGATAGGAGTCGGAGGCCTGTTTGACTTCTATTCTGAGACAGTCTCTCGTGCGCCTGAATGGGTGCGAGAGCTTTCCCTCGAGTGGATATGGCGCTTAGCAGCTCAACCACTCGATAAGGGAAAACGATATCTCATTGGAAACCCATTATTTCTTTTCAACGCGGCCGTGGCCGCTCGAAAGGCGAAACAAAAACCAATTTCATTCAAAACATCAAATGTTGATAGAGGCTAGACATGACGAAATCAAAGATCAACCTTCCGTTGCGAGTCAAACTTTATAAACTCATGTGGCGAGTTCGCTTCGCAATAACGCCGCTGGCTAAACGAACACTAGACGTCAGTGCTTCAGTGATAGCACTCATTCTTCTTAGCCCAATTTTGCTGATAGTTACTGCACTGATTAAGCTTGAGTCAAAAGGCGAGGTAATTTTCAAACAAAATAGAGTCGGTTTGAACGGTATACCTTTTACCATGTTTAAACTCAGGTCGATGAGTTGCGACGCAGAGGAAAAACGTACAAGTCTTGAGGCCTCGAATGAAACCGCCAATGGCGTCATCTTTAAAATCAGAAGAGACCCTCGAATAACCCGAGTTGGGCGCATTATAAGAAGAACATCGATTGATGAACTGCCTCAACTACTCAATGTTATCAAGGGCGATATGTCTCTAGTAGGGCCCCGCCCGCCACTTCCGAATGAAGTATCGCAATACTCACGCGCTGACCGTCTGCGCCTAGCGGTGACTCCAGGCATAACATGTATCTGGCAAATTTCAGGGCGTTCTGACATTCCATTTAAGCAGCAGGTAAAACTCGACATCCAATACATCGAAAAGCAAAACCTGTGGTTTGATCTTTGGGTTCTACTGAAAACGGTTCCAGCCGTGCTTAAAGCTCGTGGAGCATACTAAAACACATTAAGAACACATCGTAGGGCACACACAATGAAAGACCAAACAAAAAACAAACCAGCGGCAATAATACTCGCTGACGCACCACTTAGTTCCGACCTTGAAACCATTTTCGGCAAGCAAGATTTGTCATCACTAGTGATCGCAGGTTACAGCGTAATCGAACACATCTTGATGGAACTTCAAGACCTAAAAATACAAGACTGCATTGTTCTATCTCGCCGAAATGCAAGTGACGTTCAAGCTTTGATTGGAGATACAAGACGATGGGGAATGAACATCTCTGCGATGAACTACTCTTTGAGTAAAGAGCAGGTTCTTCGAGAATACAAATCATTGAGTCAGCCAAACGGTTTGCTAATAATTGAAGCCGACCGTCTTCGAAGTCGATGCATAGAAACCTTTCTTAATAAATCTGCAGACTCAAGTTACAGTTTGCTTGAAGCAAAACGCATGAACGAAAGTCTTGGAGTAACTCTTTTAAAAGCAAACGATTCAGATTTCATCATTAACGCCATGCCGATTGAAATAAGCGATATCGTTTTAAGCCCTTTACGAACATCACGAGATTTCCACAACGCGAACTTCGATGTCGTAGTCAACAACTTCCCTGGGTTAGAACCAAGCGTTCAAATAAATACCACAATCGGAGGACGACAACATTGGGCATCAAGAGTAAAAACTAAAGCTATCGCGAAGAACAGCAATAGCATGATCGCGAAGCATTGCATGGTCGGTAAAGGAGCATTATTAGACTCTGTAATTCTCAACCATGATGTATATGTAGAACGTAATGCGAACCTTAGTAACGCCGTTGTGATGCCCGATGCAATCATCTCCGCAGAGCGCCCTATCGCGAATGCGATTATTAATGGCGATATGGTTTATCAAGTTTAGTTAATACTCTTGGGCTGTTGCTTAAAC
>CAKZRZ010000126.1 GCA_937918955.1 uncultured Arenicella sp. | reverse complement strand
GGTCGTACCGAAGGCGCTATTCTTCTATTCGGATACATTTCATATATCGCTTATTTAATCGCCACGTCTGTTTGATCTTTCGGCGCTTGACCGCTACCCTTCTGGCATGAAAAAAACCGAATTTTTAGACTCGGCTCGCACAGTCTTAAACATCGAAGCTCAAGCTATCAGTCGCCAACTTGAACAGCTTGGCGAAACCTTCGAACAAGCTTGCCAACATATCTTAGATTGCGATGGCCGTGTGGTGGTCACCGGTATGGGCAAATCGGGTCATATCGCTAATAAAATTGCCGCAACACTTGCCAGCACCGGCACTCCAGCCTTTTTTGTGCACCCAGGTGAAGCCAGTCATGGTGATTTGGGCATGATTACGCCCAAAGACTTAGTGCTAGCAATATCCAATTCAGGCGAAACCTCCGAAGTTTTATCGATTCTGCCGATTATCAAGCGCATGGGCGTGGGGCTCATTGGTCTCGCAAGCGTGCCTAATTCCACTCTCGCCAAGCTCTCTGATGTTTATGTAAACATTCCCGTGGACCAAGAAGCTTGTCCAATGAATTTAGCGCCAACCGCCAGCACTACAGCAACTCTAGCGGTCGGCGATGCACTTGCCATTGCGGTATTAAATGCACGCGACTTCGATGAAAAAGATTTTGCTCGCTCACATCCCGGTGGCTCACTTGGCAGGCGATTGCTTTTATACGTAGAAGACATTATGCGCAAAGGCGACGAAGTTCCTGTAATCAACGAACAGGCTAAGTTGTCCGAGGCTTTGGTTGAAATGTCAGGCAAAGGCTTGGGCATGACGGGAATCGTAGACAGCAATAATAAGCTCATTGGCATCTACACAGATGGGGATTTACGTCGCACCTTAGCTGGAAAAATCGACGTAGACATACCCATCACCGATGTCATGACTAGAAACCCGGTCACGGTTAAACCCACTATCTTGGCGGCCGAGCTGGTTAGTTTAATGAAACAAAAACGCATTAGCGGCGTTATGATTACCGACGAATCAGGCGTTATTGGCGCACTAAATATGCAAGACCTTTTAAAAGCAGGTGTACTATGAGCATGTTGCCACCATTACCCTACTCAGTGTCTGAGCAAGTAATGAATAAAGCCAGTAAGGTTAAGTTAGCGCTGTTTGATGTCGATGGCGTGCTAACCGACGGCAAGCTGCATTACAGCGCCGATGGCGAGCAACTCAAGGTGTTTCACGCCTTAGATGGACATGGCTTGAAAATGCTAAAAGCGGCCGGTATCCGGGTTGGTGTCATTTCGGCCCGAAAATCTCTCGCCCTGCAAACCCGCTTGAATGACCTAGGCATCGAACATTGCCACTTAGGTGTTAACGACAAGCGCGCGGTATTTGACGAACTTCTTAAAAAACTCAACTTAAGTGGTGACGACTGCTGCTTTGTTGGTGATGACGTGATCGACCTTCCTGTAATGACACAATGTGCGCTCAAATTTTCAGTAGATAACGGCCATTTCATTGTGCGCGACATCGCTGATTGGGTCTCTCCATTAACAGGTGGACAGGGAGCGGTACGTTCGATTTGCGATGTAATACTCTATAGTCAAGACAGCTATCCACTGGGAACCAGTGGCGCGCAATAAGTTCTAGAACGCAACAAAATTGACTTAAAGACAGGCATAGCTTGAAACAACTCGAGACGCTTTTATACATTTCAATCCTTGGCTTGATCGGCCTAGGAGGCATCTATCTGCAAACATCATTAGTAGACGAAGAGCCAGAACTGCAAACCTTCGATGATCGCCATGACCCGGATTATTACATCGAAAATTTTGTCGCCACTGGCCTCGACAAGAACGGCCAACGACGCTTTGTGATTAAGGCCACTCGCATGGCGCACTTCCCCGATGACGACACAGCGCTTTTCGACAATCCGCACATTGTTCAATACGAAGAAGGTCTCGCGCCGCGACACACCTATGCAGACTCAGGCTGGATGAACTCCACTGGCGATGAAGTGCTAATGACAGGCAATGTAAAAGTAGTGGTCGAAGCAGACGAACGTGGGCCAGGCGGCACAATAAAATCCAAACGTATGCGAGTGTTACTGGATAAATCCACTAGCAAGGAATTGTTTTAGCTCCCCCGACATCAATACTTCACTATTTACACCGTTGAAATTAGCCCGCCTTGTTCATCTACCAGCAAGCTTGTGTGATATATTTTGTCGCTTAGTGCAACATTCAAGAAATTAAAATGAAAAACACCTTACTCTCTGGCTTTATTAAGAGCTCAGCCAAAGGCTTAGTTACAACCTTTGCCACTGGCATAGCGATGATTTCTGGGTTGGCTCTGAGCACCGCGGCTATGGCGCTCTCGAGTGACCGAGATCAACCCGCTCAAATTGAAGCCGATAATACTGAAATAGACTTTCGGACAGGCGTTCGCACACTGACAAACAATGTTTTGGTAGTCCAAGGCACCTTACGAGTGAAGGCCGATAAATTGGTTGCCAACTATAATAAGCAAGGCGATTTAGTAAAAGCAGTTGCAGATGGCTCATTAGCACGCTTCAAACAACGCCCAGATGATCAACCTGATGATGTTGAAGGTTGGGCTAAAAAAATTATTGTTGATTACCCGAAAAACACTATCACACTGATTGGCAATGCCGCGCTAAAACAGGGGGC
>CAKZRZ010000125.1 GCA_937918955.1 uncultured Arenicella sp. | reverse complement strand
CAGCCTTAGTGATAGCAACATAGATATTATTACTGAGTCTCAGCTCTACGGTGAACGGACTTTTCAACGGCGCAAGCGTTCAGACAAAAATCGTGACCCCGATGCCATCATTAAGTCTTTAGCAGAACTTAATATTGGCGATCCAGTTGTTCATGAAGATCACGGTGTAGGCCGATACAGAGGCTTAGAAACACTTAATGTCGACGGCGATGATAATGAATTTGCCACCTTAGAATATCAAGGTGGCGATAAGATCTACATACCAGTTCTTGCGCTGGATAAGGTCTCACGCTACATCGGTGGCGGGCCTGAAACAGCGCCACTGCATAAAATGGGCAGCGATACCTGGATTAAGCTTCGAAATAAAGCTAAAGAAAAAGCCTATGACGTCGCTGCAGAACTACTCGAAGTGCAAGCATTGCGTCTAGCGCGTGTTGGCCACGCGTTCCCCGCACCTGATCACAGTTATGATGCCTTCTCTGCGGGCTTTGGATTTGAAGAGACCCCTGATCAGAGTCAAGTAATAAGCGATGTCATTAACGACATGACGGCCACCAAGCCGATGGACCGCTTAGTGTGCGGCGACGTTGGCTTTGGAAAAACCGAGATCGCCTTGCGCGCCGCGTACATGGCCATTGCCGGCAACAAACAGGTGGTGATGTTAGTGCCCACCACGCTGCTAGCTCAACAGCATTACAATCATTTCGCCGATCGCTTTGCCGATTGGCCGGTAAACGTCGAGCTTTTCTCGCGTTTTAGAACGCCTAAACAGACTCAAATGGGTATCGAAGGCATTAAAACTGGCACCATCGATATCGCAGTTGGCACGCATAAGCTGATCCAGAAAGACGTTGAGTTTAAGGATTTAGGCTTGATGATTATCGATGAAGAACATCGTTTTGGCGTGCGGCAGAAAGAGCAACTGAAGAAACTCAGAAGCCAAGTAGATATCCTTACTCTAACGGCAACACCTATCCCCAGAACGCTAAATTTTGCACTAAGTGGACTGCGCGATATCTCGGTTATAGCTACGCCGCCTCGAGCACGATTATCGGTTAAAACATTCGTTCGCGAGTGGGACGATGCCTTACTAAAAGAAGCCTTGATTCGAGAGATTCGACGTGGCGGACAGGTTTACTTTCTCCACAATGAAGTTCAAACCATAGAGAAAATGCAGGCGCGCATTCAGGATCTGGTTCCCGAAGCTCGCATACGCATCGGTCATGGACAAATGCGAGAGCGCGAGCTCGAAGGCGTGATGCGTGACTTCTATCATCAACGTTTCAATGTATTACTCTGCACCACCATCGTTGAAAGCGGTATCGACGTACCAACAGCGAACACCATTATCATTAACAAGTCCGATCGATTTGGTTTAGCGCAATTGCACCAATTACGTGGTCGCGTTGGGCGATCTCACCATCAAGCCTACGCGTACATGTTATCACCTGCGCTAAACTCGATGACCGATGATGCAAGAAAGCGGCTCACGGCGATTGAATCACTGGATACATTAGGGGCCGGCTTTGCCCTCGCCTCGCAAGATTTAGAGATCCGGGGCGCTGGAGAACTATTAGGCGAATCTCAAAGTGGAACTATCGACCAGATTGGTTACAGCATGTATAGCTCTTTTCTTGAACAAGCGATTTCGAGCATTCAGCGCGCTAGAAAACGCAAAAATGGCGAGAAAGTTGACGCCATCAATGTTCAAGACAAAGTTGATATCAATCTCAACATCCCGGCTCGTTTCCCGAGCGCTTATATTCCTGATGTTCACTTGCGCTTAACCATGTACAAACGCATTGCCAGTGCGCTGAGCAATGAACAACTCGAAGAGCTGCAAGTTGAAACGATTGACCGTTTTGGCTTGCTGCCTGACGCTGCCAAGAATTTGTTTCAAATAGCTGAACTTAAACTCCGTGCGGCGCAAAGCGACGTCAAAGTATTAGAGGTCGGCCCGAGCGGCGGTGTAATCAAGTTTGTCGAAAACCCCGATATCAATATTGATCAACTCATGCGCGCAATTGCCAGTCGCCCGAAAGAGTTTCGCTTTACCGGTGCTGAATCCATTCAAATTAGTCGCGACATGCCTGAGGCTGAACAGCGCTTTGAAATGATTGAAGATGTGCTTCAATTAGTTTCTAACGATTAGCAAACGCAGCCTTGATAATGTCTAAACCCGACAGTTTTCTGCTAGGCGATCTCGAGATCAGCGTGGTGCGTAGCGCGCGCAGAAAGTCGCTTAGCATCGAAGTCGGCCATCATGGTGTTAAAGCTCGAGCACCAATATCCATGAGACACTCAACAGTGGTTAGTTTTGTCGAAACGAAAGAAAACTGGATTCGCAAACACCTAGCTAACATCCCCGCGCCCGAGCCAGAGTTGGTACTTGAGTCTGGCGCCTTCATTGACTTGCGCGGCGCCCCGTATCGTTTAGAAGTTGTTCAGGGCAGCACTAAGCCAGTGCAGTTGTCCCCTTATTCTGATCAGCTAGAGTGTCTAGGCACGATCACGGTGCCTATAAAACGAGTCTCTAAAACCAGCGTCATTGGCTCAGCCGAACGTTCTGTATCACGTAAATTAACCCGTTGGTTCAAAACTCAAGCAACTGATCGCCTCACACAGCGCACTGCCCACTTTGCGAGCCTGATGAGTATTCCAAACAACAAGAGCTTAGTTATTAGCGTACGCGACTATAAACGCCGTTGGGGAAGTTGTGACCATAAAGGAGCTTTATCGTTTAATTGGCGCATAATTCAGGCGCCTGACGAGGTTCTAGATTACGTTGTAGTGCATGAGCTGGCGCATTGTCATGAGTTCAACCATTCAAAGCTTTTTTGGGCCATCGTGGCAGAGCAAATGCCTGATTGGAAGCAGCGCCAACAATGGCTTGAGCGCAATGGCGTTAGGCTCTATCGCTTTTAGAAGCGTGCTTAGATAAATACTAAATAGAAGATTGCTGAATAATTTCCAACACGCGCTGATCTTGCCAGCTATCGCCTCGCCAGTTATTCATAAAACCGCAGTGACCACCACGTTTGGTTATGTAAACATGCACATCAGAGCTCGATGATAGATCTTTAACGCCTTCGACCGGGATAATCATGTCGTCTTCAGCAAAATGTAAATAACACGGCGCAATGGTCTTATCTAAGGTGTCGCCCGAAATTGCGTAGGCGTCGAAATATTCATCGACGTTATCGTAGGGAGTGTATGTAGGGATAAACGCGTCGTTTAGTTCATCAAGCGTCTTTAGACGCTCCAATTGTTCGCCAAAGGTGTAATCTGGCCACTGCTCTATCTTCTTTCGCAGCGATCGCTTCCATTTACGAACAAAATATCGCCCGTAAACCCAGTTTTCTGATTGATTAAGAACGTCATTACTTTGCGCGGCATGAATCGCTGGGCAAAAGGCACTCACACTCGACAGTGAAATAGCGCGATCATGCGCATTGGCAGCAAGTCGCAAACAGAAATTCCCACCAAGTGAGAAGCCGGCGAGGTGATAATTCTCATAAGGCAGTCGCTTTTGAACGTCCTCAACTCCGTTGATGACTTCTTCAAGCATCGTAGAGTTAAAAATCCCACGATTCAAATGGTGTGTATCACCATGATCACGCAAATTTAAGCGAAACACATCAATTCCGTTCTCGAGCAAGCGCGTCGTCATCGACATCATGTAACTTGATTGATGACTCCCTTCCCACCCATGTACCAATATCGCCATTTGCTTAGCAGGCTTGGCGCTGGCTTGATTAAAATAGCCCTCTAAGTGCACCTGCTCGTCACTATACGCTGTTGTCCCGCAATTTAGAGTAAACTTCTGTTGGCCCGCTGCATAAGCCTTAAAACGTTTGGCCACGGCGATTTTACGCGGCCCAACGCTAGAAAGAATGGTTTGTACATGTGGGCTTCTTAAGCCGAATGGCGGTTCAAAGCTGTTTGAGACTTGGCAATTTGATGACATATTGATTACGACTTAAATATGGCTTTGGAGATTTGGCCTCGCTAAAGGTACACTCCACATTAGTAGTCGATTTTACGCAATAAACCCTGACGGCGTAAACATTTAGAATGCTCTTAGCATGCATCAAGTTCAGCCCATCAAGCTCAGCCAAAGTTGATGCATCGACGAGGGTTCGACAAATAATGACCATAGAAACGTATTCATGAACCAAAAAACTAAAGCCTCAGACAATAGCGAGTCTCGCCGAATTAAGCCATTGCTAAGTATCAGCTTGGCCACATCAATGATTGCGGCGCTAACAATTTCTACTGCCAGTGCAAAAGACTATAAAGTAGAGGTACTGGTATTTGAAAATTTAAATGCATCTACAGCGACCGAAAGTCATGCTTATGAAGCGCCGGAGCGCATGAAATCAGCCTCGAGTGCATGGATCATTGAACCAACAATGCTTAACGGAGAAGCGGCTCGTATTCAGAAGTCACAAGACTATGTGCTTAAGCACCACTATTCATGGGGAATTGAGTCCTTGCCCTACCAAAAATCGGCTAATTACAACATTGTTGAAACGGACTCTCATGGCTATATAAAAGTGTATGCAGATCAACTCTTGTTTACTAACATCGATCTAGACTACAAAGGTTTTCGATTAAAAGAAAACCGCCGTCTCAAACTCAATGAAAAACACTTTTTTGATCACCCGAAGTTTGGGCTATTGATGCAAGTTTCTCGCTTAGAAACAGCCAAAGAAGAAGCGGTAAAAGACTCAGAAGAGTAGAGTGAGCAAAACGCTCAATGGTGCCAAATCGTCGTAAGTGGTCGAAACTAGTCTACTGGCTTGTACTCAGGCACAAGCTTTTTGAGACAATCAGACAAACTGCTGTCGTAAGAATTAAGCCGCTCGTTCATATCATCGAACACCATATTCACCAATTCCTCGGATACAACCCGAGTAGCCGCAAGATGGATCTTTTCCGCCTCTGTATGGGTAAGGTTTTCGTCATTGTGAAACAGCTCTTCATATAGCTTTTCGCCTGGACGCAAGCCAGTGTAAACAATTTCAACATCGGTACCGGGTGTTTTCCCCGATAAACGTATTAACTGTTCCGCAAGTTCAGAAATTTTTACTGGTTGCCCCATGTCAAGCACGTAAATACGGCCATCTTCCCCCATTGCGCTGGCTTCAAGAATTAATTGAGTGGCTTCAGTAATGGTCATAAAGTAGCGCGTCATTTCAGGGTGCGTTACGGTAATTGGCCCGCCCTGCTTAATCTGCTGTTGAAACTTTGGCACGACACTACCCGCCGAACCAAGCACGTTGCCAAAACGTACGGTAATGAATTTAGTCGCACTCTGTGACGCTAATTGCTGGCAATATATTTCAGCAACACGTTTACAGGCTCCCATTAAACTGCTCGGATTGACCGCTTTATCGGTAGAGATAAGCACAAACTTCTCAACACCATTTCGGTGCGCTAGGTCGGCAATAATTCGGGTACCAAGAGCGTTGTTCTTAATCGCTTCTCGCACTTGTCCTTCTAAGAGCGGTACGTGCTTATAGGCAGCAGCATGAAAAACAGCTGATGGCTTAAATCTATCAAACACATGATTAGCCGCGGCCGAGTCGCATACATCACCAAGCACTGGTGTTATTTTGACATCAGGAAAACGTTCGGCCATCTCTTCTTGAATACTGTACAAGTTATATTCACTTTGATCGAACAAAACGATGTGCGAGGAGCAAACTGACGCAAGTTGTCGGCAAAGCTCAGAACCGATTGAGCCGCCAGCTCCAGTGACTAAGACTGTTTTGTCGCATAGGCTATGCTTAATACGATGCCAATCAAGTCTTACTGGATCTCGGCCGAGTAGATCATCAATTCGAACCTCTCGCATGTCGCCGAGCTGCGCGATACCACTGAGCAATTCATGCGCACCCGGCAATGTTTTAAATTGAACGCCCGTGTTTTCACAAATGGTTACCAAGCGCTGCATTTGTTCATCATTAGCGGATGGAACCGCGATCAATACTAAGTCAATTTCCCAACGATTAATTAAATCTTGTAAAACATCAGGCGAAGCAACAATCGGCACACGATGAATTTGGCGACCAATTTTATTTGGATCATCGTCGAGAAACGCGACAATATTGTAGCGATTAGGGTGATTACGATGCAGATCACGCAGCAACTGCTCGCCTGCCGCTCCAGCGCCTAAGATAACGACCTTACGGCCAGATTGTGTAGTGAAATGCCCTTCTTTAATTAAACGATAGGCCAAGCGAGAGCCACACATCAGCGCTGATAAAATTAGCACATATAGAACTATCACCGTTCGCGGCACATAGTCCATACGCTCGGCGACTAAGAACAAAGCGAAGGCAATGACGGCGGTACCAATGAGCACGGCTTTAAGGATCAAGCTTAAATCTGGCAATGACACAAAGCGCCACTCGCCTCGATGCACGCCCACAAAGATATTAGTAACTGCTTGTACCGTGACCACCACAGGCAACGCAAAGAGAGCACCCTGCAAAAAGTTATCCGGAATGGTTTCTAGATTATAACGAAGCCAATAGGCCCCCAGCCAAGCAAAGGGAATAACAAAGATATCGTGAAGAACGATTCTCCAACGAAATATCAAACTAGTGAGAGACTTCACCATTAACATGCGCGCGCTTTTATATTAAATTCTTAGGCTGAAGGCCGATTACTGCTGCGGTGTTCTAGAAAAACAACCAGCACCGCGACAGCGATTAGCAGAATAATAATTGCCATAATCGAAACGCCAATCATATCATGGTAAAGCAAGCCAAACGTCGCTAACAATGAACATAAAATCATCAAAACCAAGGCGCCAATCGCGATTTTGGCGTGTGAATAACCAGCTGTGGCTAAGCGCTGATAGAAATGCTGGCGATGCGGTTGCCATATCTTCTCTCGCTTGAGCGCACGCATGATAATCGTTGATGTAGAATCAGCGATAAACACAGCGAACAATGAGAAAAAACTCAAGATCGACACACCGTAACGAGTAACACCTAGGATAAAAATCAATCCAAAAAAGGCGCCTAAACCGATGCTGCCTACATCGCCCATAAACACGCGCGCAGGATTCCAGTTCCATAATAAAAAGCCATACGTCAGCGATGCTAATGAGATTAGAACGAGCGCTAAACTCATGTCACCAAACATAGAAAACCAGAACGCCAGACTTAAGCTGGCGACAATCGTCTGAGACGCCGCCAGGCCATCTAATCCATCCATAAAATTGTAGAGATTGGCCATCCAAACCAAGCCAACAATGCTCAGTATTGGACCAAAGAAGTAGAGAGGCAGGCTAAATGAGCCTGGACTATGTACATGGCTAACCCATCCAAAGGCTAAAATCGACAATAAGCAGATCCCTACTTGTACCAGTAGTCTAAATCGTGGGCTTAGATTTGACTTATCGTCGTACCAACTCAAAGCTGACCACGCAAAAACAAATAGCGCGAGAGCCGCGAATAGAATCGGCCTAGAATCGAATGAAGCAGCTACCGCGAGTGCCAGTAACAAACCTGCAATAATCACTAAGCCTCCTCCACGAGGCACCGCACCTTGATGCAAAGTACGATGGTTTGGACGGTCAACAATATCTTTTGAAACGAGGAATTTGATCAACCGGCCTACCGACCACCATGATACAAACGCGATAACGCTAGCTATCGCAATCAACTGAGTGAGGATTGTTAGGTTAACGTTCACTGTGGCAGATCTCGTTTGGGCTCTTCTAAAAAGCCTTGCGGTTTAAAGCCTAGATCGCGAGCGGCAGCTGAATAGTCATAATTCAGGTTTTGGTTCATGCGATTAGCCATCTCAGGAGTGTAAGAAAAACGAGCGAATTTTGCCGCGCAAATAAGTGCAAATCGAAACAGCCCCAATGGAATCGAAATGATACGAGCCCGACGCCCTAGCCCATCAAAAATACGCTCGACCATGTGTTTATAGCTCAACACATCTTTACCGGCGAGGTTATACGCTATTTGCTGACGCTCAGGCATGCCCAAGCAATCTATTGCGGTTTGGGCTAAATCATCAGCATGAACAGGCTGGCGTAGACCATTGGCTTCACCAACCAAGAACATAAGACGATAGCGTTTAATGAACTTCGCAATATGAGACACATTCTGATCTCGCCCATAGCCATAAATTAACGACGGACGCAGAATGGTTAGATCGATATTTTCTTGTTGGCAAAATTCAGTCAGGCTCAATTCTGCGTCTTTAAGCAGATTGACCAAGCTGCGCTCTTGTTGATTTTCAGAACCTTGCTTACTCAATACACTGGTCGAACTAAAAACCACAATCTGTTCGAGGCCACATTCCTTCAATAGCTTTAAATGAGTAGGCAATAACCAAATGGGCGCACAGTGAATAAGGCTTTGAATACCTTTCAGTAAGTCTTTGAGGCTAACGGGCACAATCTCAGATTCTGATGCTAAATCCCACTGAAGAGCACCTTCGCCACCAGAGCGAGAAACTGGCAAAAAGCCCATATTAGAGCCCTTCAATGCCTCGCAAAGCGGGGTGCCGACCACACCTCTGGCGCCAGTTACAAGAATCATCTGCGAACCAAAGCCAACAAAGCGCGTGCAAAAAAGCTTGCAACAATCCCAAGCTTTACGATTACGCGGAGAACCAGGGAGTACTCATTTTTATAGAACTTATCGTAGAAGCGGTTCATACCTTTGTGCAAGGTATAAAGCACTCGAATAGGCCTAGAACGACTGCTAACGCCCTTCGCGTGAACAAGCTTAGAGTCAGGAACAAAGGCAACTTTATAGCCTGCTAACTCAAACCGCTTACACCAATCTAAATCTTCACAATGCATAAAGTAGGCTTCGTCCAAGAGACCAACTTCCTTAACCGCTGACATCCTAGCACACATAAAAGCTCCAGAAATGGCTTCTACGTTCTCTATTTCTTGTGAGCTCTTCGAGCTGTCCAAAGCAACGTCGCTCGACACCAAGCTGCCATGATCTAAGACTCCATAGTCAAAGTCAGCAAACTTCGGCGAATTTGGAAACAACTTCTTAAGCCCAAACAATCGCACAAACGCTGTCCACGGTGTCGGAAATCGCCGACGACATGTTGCTTGCATTGTGCCGTCTTCGTTACAGATACGGCCGCTGGCAAGCCCGATGCGAGAGTCACTGTCCATCGCCTCAAGAATTGGTCGAATCGAACTCTCATTTAGCTCGCAGTCAGGGTTCATCAAGATCGCAAACTCACTTTCGATTTGGCCTAATACCTGATTATTTGCGGTAGCAAAACCAAGGTTTTCATCGTTTAGTTGCCAGCTCAGACGAGAGTCCTGAATCTCTGCCTGAGCCAGTTTGACACTCGTATCGGTCGAAGCATTATCAACAACTGTGACCGCACCGTCACTGAATCTGAGCGCAGAATCGAGCGAACGTTTGAGCCAATCTCCGGCGTTATAATTGACGATAATAATATGTGTTCGGGCTTGATCAGGCATCAGGCTCAGCCCCTTGCTTACCGATTAAGCCATGGTAAATCCCCTTGAGCATCATCGACAAATTTCTCCACCGAGGCGCTTTGAGTAGACCAAACATGATCATAATCAAAACTAAACGCTGCACGTCATTCCACTTCCAAAGAGCGCTGGCGTAACCTCGTTTGTAAAGCAGTACACTATTGCGAAAAATATAATAATAACGAAACGGCTTGTGCTGAGGCACATTGCGCTTGCGGCCAGCTATCTTAACTTCGTGAGTATTTTCACCAAGGCCATGTTGCATAAGCGCTCGGCAGCTCCCAAATGCCTTAAAGCCCTTACTTCGAGCACGCAAAAACCATTCAGTATCCACATGGTCAATGAACAATTGTTCGTCCATTAAACCAACCTCGTCAATCGCGCTAAGGGAAATTAAACTGCCTGATGATATTAGAAAGTCGGCTTCGATCGCTTGAGTGCAATCAGAGCAATAGTGTCGCTGAAACTTTAGCCCGCCAAAACGCACAAAGAATGACTTAGAACCATTCTCTGAGTTCAAATAGCTAGTCCCTACCGCGCTTACTAGTACGTGTTTTGATTCGGCTTCATGAACAGCCATTAGCTCGTCAACCATGCCTTCTAACGGCAGGCTGTCTTGATCCATTATGAGTACAAAATCAGCGCCCAGACCAGTTGCATATTCAATGCCTAGATTATGCGCCGCGCCAAGGCCAAGGTTCTGCTGCTGACGAAGTAAATGAGATGAGCCAATTTGATTCAGTGATTCGCCTAAGTCGTCTACATTTATTGAAGCATTATCAATAACAACGATCTGGCTACCTTGCTGTTGCAAAGCAGTTATCGCTTTTGTAAGCAAATCTATTTCGGGGTTGAAGGCAACGATAATTGCAACAACCTCGCGTTTAACGCGCTCATTTTTAACAAGCTCGTTATCAACAACTTTGGCTTTAGTTGACTTAGACTCGCTGCTCAAAATAGGTCGCCCGATTAATTTAAACGCTTGTAGTTAGAACTCAGCTCATCGGCATTCGCTGAGCTAAACCAATTAGCTGTCCGATTCAGCTTTATCGCCATCAATGCCGATTGTCTTTCTAACGTGATAGATCGGCTTATCTTGGCTCTCATAATAGGTGCGAGTTTGCATCTCGCCAATTAGGCCAAACAAGATAAACTGCAAGCCTATGATCAACAGCATAAACGCAAATATCAGCAGAGGACGATCACCTAGAGGCACGCCAAAAAACAAACGCGCTATAGTTAAGTATGTGATTAAGACGCCACCAATACCACCTAAAGCCAAACCCGGCATGCCAAAAAAGTGCAACGGCCGTGCGTGAAAACGTAATAAAAACTTAACCGTGATTAAATCTAAGATCACGCGGAACGTGCGCGAGATTCCATACTTAGATTCACCGGCAGTACGCGCTCTATGGTTTACTTTCACTTCAGCTATGGTCGCGCCAACACCACTGGCAACAGCGGGTATAAAACGATGCATTTCTCCATAGAGAGTGACACGTTTAGCAAGGCTTTTTCGCATCGCTTTGAGTGTGCAACCATAATCGTGCAAGCGCACGTCAGTGATCTTTGAGATTAATCTGTTCGCCAACATTGATGGTAGTTTACGCGATACGTAGGTGTCTTGGCGGTCGTAGCGCCAGCCGCAGGCCATGTCATAGCCTTCTTCTACCTTAGCAACCATTGCAGGGATGTCCGCCGGGTCATTTTGACGGTCCGCATCCAAGGTCACAACGATCTCACCTTCGCTATAGTCGAGCCCAGCAACCATTGCTGCTGTTTGTCCAAAGTTACGACGAAAACTCACCACTTTAATTTGTGGCATTTGTGATCGGAAGTCTTCTAAAACCTGTACGCCGTCGTCAGTACTGCCATCATCGATAAACAAGACCTCGTAGGTCTTATCCATTGGATCAAGCGCCGCTTTAAGCTCTTCACACAAAGCCTTTAGATTTGGCGACTCATTTAGGAATGGAATGACAATTGAAACGTCCATTAATTTTACCTTTGCGTGTCGCTCATCGTGTGACACTCATTATTGTTGTTCAGGTCGATATGATCGGCTTGGCTTGCGAGAATCATGCAAGCCTGTTTAGGGCTAAACCG
>CAKZRZ010000124.1 GCA_937918955.1 uncultured Arenicella sp. | reverse complement strand
AAATATTGAAAAAATCCGAACGGTCGCTTCATACTTTTCACTAGACGATCTTACCAATGCGTTTGTCGAACTCGATTACGAAGGTCAGCAAACATTCCTTAACATCGCCGATACTATCTATAATGCAATTGTATATGTGCAAGAATACGAAACGTTATTACAAGAAATCGACAAACTGCATGCGTTACAATCGCAATATACCATCACAGCTACACCTGATGAGTATGAGCAAATCGAGGCAACTATTGCTAAATATAATGAAAAAGTTGCATCGATGAAAGCAATGTACGATATCTACTCTGCGTACTTACAAGCATTGCAGCAAGAACCGACTCGATTAACGCAAACCATGCAAATGTTAGAAACGATGCAACAGAAACGTCGTGAAGCACGTGTTGTCGGTGGATCACCTGCCCAATTCCGTATGCCGAGCCTTATCGATGTGAGCGAGTACACCCTCGATGATATTCGGTTTGCATTGACAGAAGCGCGTAAGAAACAGCAAGCAATTATCGCCATGTTCCCGCAAATGCAGCGTGAATTTGCAAAAGAGCAGTTTCTCCTTGAAGCAAACATGCAGTTTAGTCCGGTAACCGGTATCTCAAGTACCTACTTCCGTGAAGCTCTCCAACAGCGATCGAAACGTGCTGCTATTCCGGATATTCTCGATCTGCGTTCTTATGAACCCGATGTTATCAAACGTAGCATCGAAGATGCGTATCGTTTGCAAGAACGAGTTGCAGCACTTGCACCGGCACTTGCCGAGACGTATCAATCAGAACAGTTCTTAATTTTGCAAAAGAACAACGATTTGCTCCTTCAGACGGGCCTTAGTCAAGAACTTTTGCGTTATGCATTGGAGCAAAATACAAAAAGTCTTGACGACAATACCGATCAACTGCGAGGTCACTACAATTTACCTGCATCGTACCGACCGCCAACGATTTGGGACTATTACGCATCGGGCGGCACCAGTGCAGGTTCGATGAACTACGTACCACCGCCTACACAACAAGCCGATGCTGTACCGTTGAGCATGATCGAGCAGATTGCTGCCTATACTGGAAAACCGGCAGCATCGACGGTCAATCTGCAAGAACTTGGATCGTTGATCGATCCAAACGCACGTCCACTTGGTTACCCAGAGCCGGGAACGCCGGGACGTGTGATCTTGCCGGATGACATCGATTTGCCAAAAGGTATTCACACGCAGAATATTTTTGTAAATAACCAATCGCTTGCCGACATATTACGATCTGGGCCTTCTGAGCCACAAAAGATAATTACCGATAATCAATGGCCAAAAGCCGAAATATTACGTGAACGTGATCAAGCTGCAACACAAAAAATAACAACACTACTTGCTCAATCGCAATCGATGACAACATCGATTACACAATCGCTTCAATCGACCGTATCGAATATTGCATCAACACTTAAATCAACTGTATTCAGTGTTCCAAAACAAACATACGCTGATGCTGCTATGGCTGCTTCGACAACATTTGCTACAAATGCATTACAAAACTTCGCAATGTCGTTATCTGGCATGGGGCCGACAATTCAACAAAGCATCCAACGTGCGCTTACGCAAGCATTTTTAAGCGGTGCGATTACCATTATCGTGCAACAAGGTGCCGAAACAATGCGTAAGACATCAACCACTCCGACTACAGGTCGTGGTGGATCGACGCTTGTAGTCTCGACCGGAACATCGACAATCCCAAGCGTTGGTAAAAGCACTGCTCGCTAAAAACGCTAGGAAGGCTTCTGAGGCGCGAAAATAAGTAGGGTGGTATGATGATACCACCTCTACCCCTATCGCGCCTCAGAAGCTAGCACGTCGCGTTATAGGGCAAATCTAAAGGGCATTGTCCGTGTGTTTATCTAACTACATACATGCGCGCGCGTGCGCGCGTTCATGAGTGCTTTACAAATGTATACGATACATGTATTATATACAATACATGTATTACAAGAGTTTATATTATAATGCGATAAGGAGTTTGCCATGTCACGTGTTGCATGGGTTTTTGATAATTATCAATGGCCTGTAAATCCAGAAACGGATACAGGATGGAATAGTGAGCTAATTATTGTTGAGCATAATCCTATTCAAAGTTCTCGATCTGTATTTCAATATCTTGGAACACGTTCAGCACGTCGTCGTATTACAGGTTGGATGTACGGCTTAAAAGCCGAAGAAATGCGATCCAAGTTTGAATATTGGCTTTCAACACGAAAGGTAGCAATTCTTAAAGATCATCTTAATGTTTCAAAGAATGCAATGTTAGTCTCATTTACATATGAAATCGTTCCTGACTATGGAATGTGGCGTCAACAAAGGCCAACATATAGATATATCGCTGAATTTGTTCAAGTTTGATAAATAGTAGTTTTTACAAATACTAGTTGTGAGGAATATTGTATGATTAACGATGTTCGATGTCGTGTTCGTGATATTGGTTTAGGCGCAAACGATATTTTATCGATTGAATATTCATACCAACAAGGTGGTATTTTACAAGCTACAATTACAACGTATAAAAAGCCTTCAGCACAACCAGAAAATTTAATATCTATCGAAACATCACTCCACAATCAAACTAATTTAACACGTGTATTTACCGGCTATATCGATCGTATCGAGTTTCAAGAAGATCGTGGTGTTTATACTATTACAGCGCGCGATGTGTTAAAGAAAGCACTTGATACATTTTTATTACAAGAAGTTGCATTTGGTGTAGATGTAGAAGCACAAAAATATTATTATACAACATACACAGCACAACAAGGCGGAACGTTTACAATTCATGAATATAACAGTCTTTCTGCTTTACATGCAAATCATCCTGAAACGGTTGGTAATATTAGAAATGAAGGTGTATATGCTCATGCTGTCGTGCAATGGCTATTAGTTATGTGTGGTATTCCAGAAGGAACTAATATTCAAGTTGCAAACTCGAACTTTTATATCGGTGATATAAAACCAGTTCGTTTTTATCTTGTATCAGTTTACGACGCAATTCAACAAATAGTTGATTTACTTGGATGGGATTTTTACGCCGATCCTTATGGCATTTGTCGTTTTCATCCAAAACGTATTAACTATTTTGGCGATTTATACACTATAACAAATGATATTGTTTTACAGCATAGTGTTGTTCAAAGTAACGAAGATTTACGAAATTACGTTGAAGTTATTGGCGCTAGTGGTATTCGAGTTGTTGTTCGAGCACCATCTCCATACACCGGTTCTACTCCATATCGTGGTGTTCTTATTTCAAACGAAATGATCGACACTCCACAAATCGCTAATTTTGTTGCAAATCGTGTATTAAATGAACTTAATCGCTTGAAGATAACACATACGTTTACCTTACTTCCAGCATTTCCACTTTCGCCTACAACACGTTTTCGTTATCAAAATACAACGTTGCGTATTGAAAATTATCAAGGTCGAATTGATCAAAGTGGTTATTTGTTAAACTTAACGTTAACTGGTTTTGTTGAGAATTCTGATTATGACGACCCAGAGCCTTCGATTAGTGCTGATTTTACGGCGAATTACGAGGCTACATTTGGTGATCCTACTATTTTGTTCCGTTTAGATGGTTCATTATCAACGAGTTCTTTAGGGCCTATTACGCAATGGAACTGGACGGTTACAGCTTTTGATCCAATTCAAAATGCAAACGCAACGACAACAGGCAGTGGACAGGTTGCATTTTTTACTGCTGATAAAAATGTTCTTGAAACTCAAGGTGTTAATGTTGTTCTTTCTGTACGTGATGTTGCAAATAATGTTGCAACAAAACAAAAAACATTGTATTTCTCTTCGTTAGAAGGTTCGGATAAAGAACTTTATCGTACATTGTATGCATGCGGCCCGACATTCCTTGCTGGCTCGGTAGATGGAGGTTTGACATGGAAAATGCAACCACATGGTGCGCATCATGTAAGTGCATCACATTATGACGCTCGTATTACACCTGCACAACCATACGCATTATTTGTCGGCACATCTAGTGTTTGGCGTACTGATAATGGATGTGAAAGTGTTGTTAATGTAACACCTTCAGTTGGTACAGGCAATTTTACTACTAGCCATATCCATGCGTTACAACCTGAAATTGCATTTCTTGGACGTCAATCAACGTTATTACGTAGTAATGATGCAGGTCAAACTTTTCAACTCTTTGCAACATTTAATGGAGTTATTCGTTGTATTCAAACAAACCCTGAAAACTCTTCGATTATTTATGTAGTTGTTACCAACAATACACAAAGTTTCTTATACGTTTCATTTGACAATGGGCAAACTTGGACAGATTTTATTACTGAGTGGGGTCTGTCGTCTATCGGTACGTTATTGTATTACGTTGGCGGTGTACAGACTTCTGATCTTGCGATTGAATGGCTTTTGACAACAACTGGACTTATTAAAGTAACAAATGGAAATGCTGTTTTTTATCCAACGCCAGAACCTTGCGTTTCGATAACACCACATTTAACACAACCGCATACTGCATTTTTATGTACTGCTGATGGAAAGTTGTATACATTTGATCAAAATATCTTTACGCAAACAGGTAATGCTTCTGTCGGCATTTCAATGCATATTCGTGATGGAGAGTTTCCTGTTGCTTTATACTATGCAACTACAAACGGTATTTATAAATCTTTTGATACACATCGAACGGTTCGACTACTTGCTTTGAGTGGAAATAATACATCGTGGGTTACGTATGGCCCGTTAACAAAACCTGTTACGTTGAGGCCTGGTTCGCTTATAGTTGTCGGTAGGGCTTTGATAGATGTTTTACAGACAGAAAGTACTGGTTTGTTTTTTCATAATCAACTTTATATTGCACTTGCGCCGAGTGGTATACTTGGAGCTTCATTACAAACTGCTACAAGAGGTTTTGTAGGAGTTACAAGACCTGATAGATTAAGTACTGTTTATATTACAGATGTGTATGGCCCTTATGTTTTTGGATGGTTCACGAGATTTTCTTCGCCAACACTTACATCTTTACAATACGAACATCCATATACTAATCTAAGACAATACCCCTTTGTATTTGATGTTCGTACTGCAAGTGGTATTGTAAATCAACCACGTCCTTTGAGCCTTACTGTTCCAAATATTCCGGCTTTAACAATGTACACTTATGGTCAGAATGAGTTAACTTTTTGGGGTTTTTATGTTACACCTAATACAAATCCACATGTAGTAATTGCCTTTACGCTTTATTTAGGTGGTTTAGATCAAAGGTATATGGTCGCTTTGCTTGATTTTCCTCCCGATTTTAATCCTACTTCTAGTCAACCTTGGCTTGTTTTGCAAAATCCATTTGATTTTTTAACACCTCGTACAAATGATGGAAGAAACGTTTTTGGTGTAGGTTGGCTTGATAATCGTATTCGTTACGGTCGTATGTTTGTGTCTTATCCACTACATTTTAATAGAGGTGTTATCGTTTCAATTCTTAATGAATGGCCTACACGTACTTCGTATTTTCGCAATTTTCAAATTGTAAATAATCGTCTAGAAGGTGAGCCTTTTACACGTTATGGTAGTATATACGTTGGTGATGAAAGAATATTATTACCTCTTATTAAAAATAGTGGAGTAAAAAGCGCGATAATGTCCGTTGCCACTGAATATAATTCTGAAGCATACGATGATGCAGCGTATAATGCTTTTCATCATCGCAATCGTTATCCAAATTTACAACCAATTGGAATGTACTATGAACTTCCTGCAGGTGTCTTACCGATTAGTATGTGGACATCTCGTAAACCCGAAGCACGTATTGTATATGCAGCTACAACACAAGCTGTGTTGAGAAATGATGGCTCTGGATGGCAAACAATTTTTACACCCGATCCGTCTGTTCCAGCTAATATTCGATCAATGACGGTTACTATGACGAGGGATAGACAACATGATTGCATTGCTCTTGTTTGTCAAGAAGGAGATACTGCTCGAGGTTATATTGCTGTAAGTGTTGACAGTGGGGCTACATGGAGGTATCATTTATGGGAATCGGCTCTTGTACATGGTTTTGTTTGTGAAGCTTGGTGGGTTGACTAGTGGAGCTGTTCTATGTATATCGTCGTAGATGTTGAAACAGGCGGTCTAAATCCAGAAGAACATGCGCTCTTAACCGTTGCTGCCGTTCCGATTTGGAAAACAGATACCAATGAATTGCACATCGGTCATCCTTGGTATGCCGAACTTCAGCCGGCAGGTGCCGTGACTGTATCTGCACTTCAGATTAATAACATTAATCTCGATGTGCACATGCGTACAGCACGTCGGCTTGATGAAGCTCATGCTGATTTTTGTAACTGGTTGACAAATCTACGTACATCTAGTATAATGCACGATAAGGCTGAGAAGTTTACACTTGTTGGATGGAATGTTCGTTTCGATGCGTCATTCTTACAACCTTGGTTTCAAGCATGCAACGATGATCTCGAACATTGGTTCTCGTATCGCATGCTTGATATTCAAGCGATCGTGTCCTTTTTGATTGAAAAAGGAGATATTCCAACAAGTGCACGTGGTGGGTTACGTGGAATTGCAGCACATCTGAATATTCCGTATACCAATCCGCACCACGCATTGGCCGATGCATTTGCTGTTGTCTCTGTTCTTACGCATTTATGGAGGAATGTAACCTATGCCGTTCGGTGATGCTTTGAACCGTCTTGGCCCTGTTCAGAAGGTAAACGGAAACGTTTTCTTGCGATTTCTTGAAGGGCAAACCTGCATTCGTATTATCGACGCAGATGAACAAACATTTGCGTATCTCGCCTACCCGTTGGAAGTGAACGTAAACGGTCAACGTGTCCATCGACTTATTCCCGTCATGACGACCGATAATCCGATTGCTGCATTTATGGCCAGCCTTCCCACCGGTGACCCTCGGAAACGAAATCCACAACGTCGACTTGCATTTAACGTTGTGACACGACCTGATAATCCACAGTCACCTATCCAATCCGAGGTGAAAATCGTTGACGCAAGTCCATCGCTTGTCGATGCGATTGCCGCACTTGATGGAACGGTGCGTCATCCGCGTAATCCGGCTCAACTGATGCGAATTACCGATTTCGACATCATCGTTTCGCGTCGTGGTGCCGGTTTGCGTACTACATGGAGTTGTTTCCCGATTATTTCGGACTTCAGTACGCAACCTATTGCACCAGAACTGCTTGCACAGCGTAAAGACCCGAAAAAGTACATTACGTACTTTACCAATGAAGCGCTGCAAGCACTTCTCGACGGTGAAGACTATAACGTTGTTGTCGGTCGTTTACGTGCAACGTCGGTATAAGTTTGTACGCGCATGTGCAGGTACACCTGCACATGCGCTTTTCTATGCCTATGAAAACCATTTCCCGCGCTTATGTCGAACAAACACGTGTTCGACGTCAATCACGAGGTTGGAAATGTTTATGTCCGGTTTGTGGTGGTAATGATTGTTGGTATACACCTAACAATCATATTGCATTTTGTTTTAACTGTGGCGAGGCGTTTCGCGTGATCGATCACACGTTTGTCGGCTCTCAACCGCGGTATGTGGTACCGCTTGACGATATTCGGATGTATTATGCAACGGTTACAGATTGGTACCGTACCGCCCTCGATACGCATGTAGAAGCGATGACGTATTTACAATCACGCGGGATCGATCGCCTAACGGCAAGTACATATCGTCTTGGCTATTGCCCACCTATATACCACGATGTGTATGCACATCCAGTAGCACATGCGAGTGGGATCGTGACCAAAACTTACCAACCGACCCTTGCACAACGCATCATCTTTCCGTACATTGCCAATGGGCAAATAACCGATTTGCGAGGACGCAGCATTGCACCTGCTGTTGAGCCGAAATATCGCAGCTTACC
>CAKZRZ010000123.1 GCA_937918955.1 uncultured Arenicella sp. | reverse complement strand
GTTAAGCCTAATATTTGAGGTAAGTGTAAGTAATAATGAAGATCTAAAAGAAACTGTGTCCACGGGAAATGCTCTTTCTCACCAACCGAACCGTCGGCATTTGCAAAATATGCGTTGGTATCCGTGGTGATAACTGTTCTAGGGAGATCTGCTTGCGGAAAATTTATATAGAGATGCTTGCTGGGAACAGCTTCGCTCTCAAAAACAGCCTTGGCGGCCTTCTCTGCTGACTCCGCTGAAATAGAATGCATCTCCGATACGCTCGGTTGCTCCCAACGCTGAAATTCACGGTTGAATACAGACAGCGTACCAGTGACCGCCAAAATATAAATCAAGCCGCCAAGAGCAATTGCAATCATGAGATGTGCATGCAGTGAACGAGCGACTCGATTGGAACTGGATTTGATAGTGTTACTCTTTTGCATACCAATAACTGAATTAACCATCTAAAGAAACAGACTCTTAGAATATAAAAAGGGTTAGCCGATGCCGTATAGACACAATAGCGATGCAGCGCCGACACCGGTTACGGTCACGAAACGAACAAGAGTGCGTGCCTGGTAGGCAAGTAATACCGCCAATCCAGCCCAAAGAAACGGATACAAAACAGAAGCCACAGCTAAGTTTGCTGTGTATTCAGCTCCTAGTTTCGATGCAATACCAAAAAGCAGAGTCGCTACACCCATTGCTGATAGCCCCGCCATAGGGCCTAAAAACATCACCATGGCAATACCACTGAAAACCTGGCCTCGGTTGACATCATTGCTTTCAGCCTTTTTGCTCTGTGATGAACTTTTAGTCTTAACAGGCTTAACCCGAAAAGGAGAGGCAAACGCTTGACGCAGTAAATAAAGCAGCACTATTGCAACCCAAGCCGTCACCCCAAGCGCAACTCCCTTATCGGCTGCAGTGGTAAGGCTCCATAGGTAGAATGAGCTAAATACTAAGCCCCATGCGGCTAGCAGTAAGGCCTTGCTTCGTTCTTTGGCACGCCAAGCGATTAGCAGCAGATGAGTGCCGAAAATCGCGACTATGAGCGCAAGCAATGGTATCGCTTGCGCACTTAGATCGAAATTACTCATCTAAAAGCGCATCGTTACGCTGCCGACGATGGTGCGCTGTTCACCAAAAAAGCAATCGCCGCGAGATAGACAGGTCGCGTAGAAATCTTCGTCAGTTAGATTGCGGATGTTCAAATTGTAATCGAACCTATCGGTCTGATATGAGATGAGCGCGTCAAATATAGTGTAGCCGTCAGTAACTACGCGATTAGCTGTAGGCGCGAAACCGTTTACGGCCAAGAACGCCGTTCCATTGCTCTCGTTTTCACTTGCATAGCGAGCTCCCAGACCGAAGCCAAAGCCATTAAGGGCATCACTGCTCGGCGCCCAAGTTACCCAAAGTGACCCAGCATCCTCTGGCAAGCTTGGACGGGTCACTTCATTTCCGGTTTCATCAACATCGACAGCGTCAAGGTGGCGATAATCGAAATCAAATTCAAAATCGTTCCACGCCCACTTCGCTTCTATTTCAAAGCCTGAGGTATCGACCGTCAAGCCTGGTTGCGTTCGCCCCGCAGCTACAAAGCTAACTAAGTTGTCTTCTTCAAGATTGAAATAGGCTACGGTTACTGAGTTTCGGCTACCGACTGGCTGATACTTAAAGCCTACTTCTGTCTGCTCACCGGTTCGTGGCTTTAAGGGAGTATTAGTCAACACATCAGTACCAACCGTCGCTCGAAACGATTCAGCGTAGCTAATATAAGGGTTAAAGCCTGACTCTGTTTTATACAGCGCGCCGAATGAAAACGGGGTCTCGTCGTCGTTTTGGTCCGCGCTCGCGTCTTCAGAGTCAACCGATGAAAAGCGCAAACCCGCACTCACAACCAAGTTACCCAAGGTCATATGATCGGTTAGGTAAATATCGCTGGCAACGGTTCTTGTTTCTGAAAGGCTGCGTACCGAATCGAAAATCTCATCACTAGGAACTTCAGATCCATCGTATACCGGAGAAAAAATATTGAAAGTAGTCGGTAGGCCGTATAGAAACGCCGTATCGACACTGGTCTCAACATCTTGGTAGTTCAAGCCAAGCAATAACTCATGCTCGATGGCGCCCGTATTGAAGCGGCCACGCAAACGCGCATCAAATGCGAATTGCTCAGAAGTGCCTGGAGCACTTGACCAAGATCGAGCAATCGCGGTTCCGTCTGGGAAAATTCGTGCCGTTCCATCGCCTAAAAATGAGATCCAAGTTTGATTATAGTCTGCTTCGTTTTCGCGGTAACGCGCAGTCACTT
This sequence comes from uncultured Arenicella sp., assembly GCA_937918955.1. Classification (GTDB taxonomy): domain Bacteria; phylum Pseudomonadota; class Gammaproteobacteria; order Arenicellales; family Arenicellaceae; genus Arenicella. Next base: position 4,014 of record CAKZRZ010000123.1, on the reverse strand, counting down.
CAAATGACAAGGCGTCATTAAACTGATGCGTTGCAAACAAACTAAACGTTGTTGCCTCACTATCATATTGATTGAAATTTGGGTCTCCAACATACACGCTTGGATCAACCGTTTGACCGCTTGTAAAAGAGCACACGTTCGCTTCACTTATACTGACATTGTTGGACCCGCAGGCGGTTGCGGCAAGAGGCAAGAATTGCGCAGAGGTGTCACCTTCTCGGCGGGTATAGTTTACCAAGGCACTGAGGGTAGTGGTGTCATTTTCATAGGTAATTGATGGCGCAAGAACAATCGCATCGTCATCAACTAAATTTACTTGCGTCTCGCTATCTCGAGCAATACCAACAAATCGACCAGTCCAACGACCGTCACCACTTAAATCAAACCCTGTGTCAATCGATGCCTGCAGACGATCGTGACTTCCGGCAGTAAGAGTCAGCTCTTTTTGCTGCCTATCTTTAGACGCAATTTTGGAGATAGTACTAACAATACCGCCTGGAGCCGCTTGACCATATAAAACAGACGCAGGACCTTTCAGCACTTCGACTTGCTCAAGGGTATAGACATCGGTGCGCGCATTATTGTAAAAGCCAAATAACACTTGTAGGTTATCTTGGTACTCTGGCGCATCGAGCCCTCGAATGCTGGTGAAATCGCCACGTGTAGCAAAGCCGAATGCGTTACTTGTAACGCCAGCTGTGTAGTTAAGAGCATTGCTGATCGTCAAAGCCCCTCTCTCGTTAAATTCGTCAGCACTGATAATTGAGACTGAGCGTGGCGTTTCAGCAATAGGGATAGCAGATTTTGTTGCACCAAAGCTGCTGCTACCAACGACAACAACTTCTTCCAACTTGCTGTCTTGTTCATTTGAATTTGCGTTCGCCGTACCTGTAAGTAGGACGTTAGCGAATAAAGCCGCGCTCACCGCACAGCTAAGTTTTTGAGACATATACACAACCTATAAAATTTGCAATCTTGTGACGACCGCATAATCTTATGCTTGCGATCATTTCGAGCGAATGATAATCATTCTCATTTGCATTTGCAATAAATACTTGAAGTATCTCGACGTGATTTATCGTTGCAGCAGTGTATTAAGGATCTAGATGGTAGCTATTGACCAGGCTTTGTGTGAAGCATGCCCTGAAAGAGGAGTCAGGAAGGTTCAGAATAGCGATATCCGACACCATAGACAGGTTGAATATACTCGGCATCCGGGTTGACGAGCTTGAGCTTTTTACGAAGGTTAGCAACATGACTATCGACGGTTCTATCACTTACCGCTCGATGGTCGCTGTACATGTGTTCCATTAGTGCATTGCGGTTAAGCACAGCACTTGGTGGCCCGAACAAAGCCGCCAGAATTTTGAATTCAATGGGTGTTAAGTCGAGCTCAGTGCCATTTAACGCTGCTTGGAAGTTAGCGTGATCTAATATCAAAGCGCTCGACAAGGCGGCCGAATGTTTCTCTGGCTCAATGCGCGTGGTGCGCTTCAAAATAGCTTTAACGCGAGCTACCACTTCTCTGGGGCTAAATGGCTTACAAATATAATCATCGGCCCCAAGCTCCAGGCCAATCAGCCGATCTATTTCTTCTACCTTAGCGGTGACCATGATGATAGGCACGTCTGAAAAAGCTCTGAGCTCTTTGCATACTTCTATCCCATCTTTATTCGGCAACATAATGTCGAGCAATATTAGGTCTGGAGAATGCTCACGCACCGCGTCAACAACCACATCACCACGATCGAAAATCAAAGCATCGTAGCCAGCAGCCTGAATGTATTTTTCTAATACGAGAGCCAACTTTAGCTCATCCTCAACAATAAAAATTGTGCTCATTACGTTAATCCTTGTTCTGTGCAAGGCAAGCTAAAGCGTACTGCCAGACCACCTAAATTAGATTTCTCGGCGCTAATATCGCCCTTGTGCCCTTCAATAATTGCGTGACATATCGAAAGACCTAGACCCGAAGCTCCAGTAGCACGATTGCGTGATGGGTCGACTCGATAGAGCCTTTCGAACAATTTGGGGATTGACGAATCAGGCACCGTCGGAGAGGAGTCTTCAAAGAGTAACTCAACTCTGTCACCAAGCTCACGCCAGCTAACTCTAAATTCTCCGTTCGCATCTGTGTATCGTAATGTGTTTTCAATCAGATTATTCACGACCTGTCGCAAACGGTAGAGATCGCCATACACTAAAGGAAGCTGGTCCAGATCAATGCGAACCGAAAGCTCCTTCTCTGTGAATCTATCGCTGTTTGCTGCAACTGCTTTTTCAATTTCGCCTGCAAGATCACACAACGAAAAATCGAAAGACATTTCCCCAGAATCAGCTTGAGTCAATTGATGCAAGTCGTGAATCAAGTGACTCAAACGATTGACTTCAGATTTTAAGGATAGCAAGGAATCCATATCCATCGCCTTGTGCCCATCTTCAATACACTCAATTTCAGCTTGCAACACTGCAACCGGAGTTCGTAGTTCATGAGAAATATCAGAGATCCATTGCTGCCGATTTTGTCGATTCTCTCTTAAGGTCTCACCAAGACGATTTAAATTGCGCGACAACGACATAAACTCGTCACTCTGCTCTCCGACAAAACTAAAATTGTACTGCCCATCGGAAAGTTTCTGCACTTGTTCGACCAAATTGTTTATTGGTCGACCTAAACTACGTGAAATCAAAAAAGCAGACAGCAAAGCACCAAACAGAATTACGATGGCCGCCAAAATAGTTCCTGCTTGTTGCTGTTTGGAAAAATTTCTATCAATTAAACGAGCCGCTCTGGGACTGCGAGACAAGGCCAGATAACCGATAACCTCTCCGTTATATTCAATCGCTTTGCTAGCACCAAGCAGCGCATTCACCGCGCCGGCAATCGGTTTCCTATTTTTATCAAGCACAGCGTTAAGCCTTCATAAAGTCTTCGCGAACGCGGCGGATTATTCCTAAGACCGCTTTGCCATTCAGAGCGAACTAACAGTTCAGGTATTGGTAGGCGCTTTTGCCCTCGCAATTCATCCCAGCTACCATCGCGAGTGTAGATATCAGTTAGTCCCAAAATCAATGGAGCTAACCTTTCGAGCCTACTAATGTCAGAGTAGCGCTTTAAGCCCTTTTCAAAGCTATATCGCTGAGCTTGCTGGAGTGCAAAAACGCTAACAAACGCAGTGATTATTATAGCTAAAAAAAGTTTGTACCTGATTTTCATAAATGATCGTATTACTACTTGCGCTGCGATAGCTCAGCTTAACTTAAGATACCCTAAATCTGAATTCAGGTTTACTTGTCGAAATACGCGCTAAAAGTTGCTTCGCTGACTTCTCCCCTGACCCTTTTTGCCATCAGAGCCACGACCGCCGCTGCCCTTCGAACCACCTCGACTTCTCTCTGGCGCTGAGACAATCTTAACCAACTCTTGGTAGCTTACAACGCTATCACTGTTTGAGTCAGCATCGTTAAACATTTTCTCTAAACCGACAGTAAACTCTTTTTGAGTAACCCGATCATTAAAATCGCGATCAAAATAAACTAGGTGAGGCTGTGCACTACGGGAGCCGATTGCCTTCACTTTCCACTGTCTAAACTCCGATACATTAATTATTCCATCGCTATTTAGATCGGCACTTTCAAAGGCTTTATCGCGCCCCTTCGAGAGCTCCTCTCGATCTACCTCATAATCATAATTACGATCAAAACCGATCAACAAAGCACCGCCAGGCAACAATGAAGTCACCGCCTGGTCACTTGATCCTGAACGCGATTTACTATCGTTACTTGCGCAGCCCGTTACACCAACGAATAGCATAAGGGCTGCCACCATTTTCAATTTCATATTGAGTCCTTAGTTTCGCAATAAGTGTTAGCTAGCTTTCTGACTCAGCGCCATCTCGGCCACCTTTACGTTCTTTTCTGCGCTCACGTCGCTCTTTTCTACGCTCTTTGAACTCTTCCATCTTAGCAAGCTGTTCAGCTGTTAAGATTTGGCTCAAGCCATTTTTGAAATTG
>CAKZRZ010000122.1 GCA_937918955.1 uncultured Arenicella sp. | reverse complement strand
TGGAAAACATTTTTTGCTAAATCGATGCCAATAACAGTATTATTATTCATGATGGATGCCTCGCGTAATGAGTGTTAGTTGAACACCTCATTCTGGCACATCGATGCCGTAAGACGAGGTATCCATCTCATCACCCACTCTTACATTGATGGCAGATAGTGTTCTCCAAAGACGAAAAGCAAGAGCCTTATCGCGCGGTTCGTTCTGCGATTGATTAGAGTGTATTTTAGATGGGACAAAACCCGTAACAGCACCTTACGTTTTTAGTACTCAGAACATAAATTTTTGTGAATTCACCTTTACAGGTATTGTTATTCATTAACGCTCTTGGATAATTCGTTCCCAATGTTGAAGGATGCAGAGTTCGCTATTGGGTAATGGGCTCTCACCTTTTTAAACTTGAAAAATGTTAATCGGGTTGGGTTAAATGAAAGAGCATTCGGGTATCAAGTTAATAGCGAAAGTAAAGCGCAGTGAGTTCAACAATCGCGCTCTGGTGTTGTGTTCACAATTTTCCCGTGAACTAAAATCGCTTGACGGACAGGGTCTAATGTTACAAGACCCTTTATTGCCACAAGCTATCGCGAAAGGGATGCTCAGCAATCATAGTGATCGATTGTCAGAGCTATTCCAAAGACTACTCTCAGAGTTACAGATTGACACTGATAACAAAGAAGGTACTTATCGTGGTTCAAAGGTCAAGAGGGTTGAACCTAGCCTCAAAAGAAACTTGGACACTAGTTCGACCGCGAGGAAACCGCGTGAGACTAAAATGTACAGAGGCACGCCAATCGCCGAATAGACTTAGAGTTGGATGCTGCGCAATGACTCTGAATTTCTCAAAAACAACCTATAACGCTAACGCTTGATCGCAGTAAACCTCTCACATCCTTTACGTAAATCATTATTGATTGTAGTAAAGGATGTGCCTGTCGATACAAGCCTTTGATCTGCAAAACATAACAAAATTAACGCTAGTTCCAAGCAGCAAGTGTTCAGCCAAAATTAAAGAATCTAGCCGAGTTTTCTCCTACCAAGTGCTCAGATACCGCACAGTTGTAACTTTATCTATCTTCTACATCAGACCTATTGAGCCTGATATGATGTGTGCGGGCTTTCTTACAGACGGGCGAGGAGCCTGTAATGGCGACAGTGGTTCTCCATTGTTCGTCAATATAGATGGTCAAAGAGTGGTCTCCGGTGTGACTAGCTTTAGTTTAGGCGAATGCGAATTAAATAGAGCCACCAATGGCTATGCTCGTGTAACTGCGTTTACCGACTTTATCCGCAGTGAGTCACCTAATACAGATTTCGTAGTTTCAAATTCAGTACCACTAATGCCGATTATTGACTTAATAATCGGTGATGAGACTATCGGCAGTTCGTCTGGTGGTGGCGGAGCTTCAACTCCAACCCCAACTCCCACTCCTGATCCAGGTGTTCCACAAAATGATGGCTATCCTAGTTTGCCTGCGAGCGTCGCATCCGGTATTGATCTAGTAATTGTTGCGGTTGGGGATGAAAACGATACTATTATTGGTCAGACACCTAAGATTTTTCAGCTGAATAGCTCAGTTGAGGCGAATCGGGCACAGATGGACTTTCAAGATATTGGCTTGGATGAGGTTAATATTCTTTTTCAGCCAGTTGGTGAGTTGACTGTCTACCAGCTTTGGTTGAGAACTCAACAAGCTAGTTTTCCGTTTCCGGACCTTGAAGTAAGAACCTATAGCCCAGCGGCACCGATAACTGTTTTTTCAGATGATAGCGGACCATCTGCTTCCTTCCACTTTTGTCCAGATCCTAGAGACGGTAGTTTTAGCATTACGCGTATTGCCAACAACTCCGCCACATCAGGGTTGAATGCGCCAATGATCACTGACGTCGAAGGACGTTTCGAAGTGTCATGTGCAAGTGACAATGGCAAAATCAGAGGAAGATTCCGTTACCGGAGATAGATAATTCACTGCCGTAACAATCTGTCTCTTGATTCGAAATAGCAACCTCAAATTAACATGACCGGTATTTATGCATGTAAGAGCATTTTAAATGAATCGATTTACAAAAGCATGGCAAGCCTAGAATCAAGGGTGATATAAAAGTTCCAGAGGGCGTTAAAATGAACGCTACAGCCATGCAAAATAGAATGTATTAGTGCTTTAAACTATTGTTTATACGAGTCGAGTAGTAGCTCCTGACGGAGTTAGCGTAGCTGATAAGCCTGAATGGTTAGATGAATTGGTTTCGAGGGCGATTTCCAAAAATAAGATGTGCGACATATCAGGCGTGCTGTCCTATAAAAACGGCAGATTCATTCAGCTCATAGAAGGTGAGGCTGATCAGTTACAGGATCTATATGATCAAATATCGAAGGACAATCGCCATACAGATGTTCTTATCTTGCTTGATATAAAAGACACTAAAAGATTTTTCTCAAATTGGGGAATGGTGCTCGAAGCCGATATCGAATCATCATCGTTATTTCGGGATTTTTTACATGTACATTTCGATCAGCTACTTGAAATGACCGAACAAAAATCAAATGAAATAGTATTTTTATTGACCATATTTTTAATCAAATTGAGCAAGTCAAAGCTAATAAATATATAAATTAAACGTCAAGAATAAAGGTTAGATATAAAGCTAAATACTCATTAGCATGCTACATCTAAATGCGAGTCCTATTGACCTTACTTTAGCGATGGCTGCAGATTAATTACTTGTAGCGCCCTTTATTCAGTCTTTTAAACTTTATGAGTCACGGTTTATGGAGCGCTGAATGTGCCTTGCTAACTGCTAGATCGAGAGAACTTCTCTCGACTGATAAATACGGCAATAAGAGCTAAGGCGGCGGGCAAGGCTTGGGTAAATAAAATGGTGAATTTGGCGGTTGCTGAGCCGAATATGCCGGCGACTACTACGCAACAGAGAAAGAAAACGATTATGTCGAATTGGTTCTTTAATAAACCCCAAAATAGGCCAGCTGCTAAGAAGCCGTTGTAGAGCCCTTGGTTCATTGCCAATACCTCACTTGCAGAGGCTACCTCTGGCGTCATTGCGAAAATTCTCTGACCTACAGGGTGGTTCCAAAAAAACATTTCAAGGACCAAAATGCCTACATGGCTGACTGCAACAAACAAAGTAAGAAGTACGGCTATAAGTTTCATAATGTTCACCCATTGATTTAACCGGTTTGATACCGCCCATGAACCTCAACTAACTAGTATTGTTGATCGAGTCTTATCGTTCAGGAGCACTAACGCTATGGCCATCATAGTGGTGAAGTCTGGCAGAGGCAATCAAGGAGTTGATGAAAGCAACCGAGCCTTGCTCAAACTCGGTATTCCTTTCGGAAGGACTGTCGCAGTCATTCTGAATACTTTTAGCAAACTAATCTAATGCAGAGATACTCCAAGTAATGCTTTATACGACTTCCATTGAATTGGGATGGCGTATATACGGTTTCCCTCTCCTTCAGTTTCTATTGCAGGAAGGCCTTTACTTAAATACGGTGCCGAAATTTTAAACCCTTTGCCTAATTTTCTGCGAGCATTTCCAGAAAGAGTATTAGCAACCTCGCCAACCGTGTCTAACATCATAGTCTCGGATGTGTCGGTCTCGCCAACGGATAAAATTAGATGTTTAAGTAACACTGCTGGAGCCGAAAAATAACAGACGCCATTATATTCCCCGGATATTGAAATTAGGCCAGTATATTCTCGGCATGCTTCTTTGATTTCGTCTACTAAATAGGGTGCTCCCACATCAACATTCGGATCAGACGTGTGACCAAAGTATCTAACTATACTGCTCAAAAAGACTCTTAGATTTTCCTCTTTCATAGTTATTCTCCGTATGGCTAACTATCAATAATTTCATTAAGCGCAACCTTCAAATCTGCGCCACTGAATGGCTTTGTTATAAAGCCCATCGCTCCCTTTTCTAGCGCTTCCATGCCTATAGATGTGTCATTGAGTGCTGAAATAACCAGTATCTTCGTGCTGGGTTCTCTAATGATAAGTTGCTCTATGCACTCGATGCCGTCGAGTTCAGGCATTGTAAGATCCATTGTTACAACTTCGGGAGACGCACGGTCGAACAGTTCGATCGCATCAAAGCCATTGTTAGCGGTGCCAACCAGCTCGAATGTTGTAGCGTCATACTCACGGGCGATTCGTTGTCGAATGAGCTTAGAATCATCGACGATCATAAGTTTATGCATAATTTTCTTTTGCGGGCTGGATAGCCGATTGAGTGGAGTTTTTCTTGGGAACGTGAATCACAAATTTCGATCCTTTTGCTTGTCCGGTTTGGAGTGACACACGTCCATTCAATTGATTTGAAATTGAGCCAACCACACTTAAGCCAGCTCCCCTTCCTGAGTCGATGTCAGCGACAGTGCGAGTGCTTAGCCTGTTATTAAGCATCAGTTGTAGGAGCTGCTTAGAAGAGATGCGGCGCATATCGTCTTCATTGATCAGCCCACTCTTAACGGCCTCTAATTTTATTTTCTCGAAGTCAACACCCATGCCGTCATCCTCGCACGATAAAACCAGATCTCCATTTGCTTCTTGAAGTAAGGCTAATTTGATATTGCCAACTTCATGTTTACCATTTTCTTTGCGTTGAACTGGAGATTCAATGCCATGGCTGATCGCATTGCGCAGTAACTGGCTTGCAAGAGAAAGTATGTTTTTTCGGAGCTTCGGAGGCAAGTTGGGCAAATCAAAACCGCCCGCGCTAAATCTAATATTTTTATTCTGACGCGTCGCGATTTCGGTCGCAAGTTTGATCAGATTTTGCGTGTCGGCTGAGTTGGCTGTTTGCGCGGACTTTGAATACCCCGATATTGCAGACACCACTGACTTCATCTGTTCGTTTGTTGATATCAAACGATCTAGTAGAATGGTTAAAGACAAGAAGTCGTCACCGCTGATGTCACTTTTGTGCTTTAGCTGATCAATTCGAATTTCTATATCATTGCAAGTTTCAGCAATTAGGCTTAAGCCTAATAAGCCACTTTCGCCTTTGGTTGCATGAATTAAGGTTAAAACAGAATCGGCTTTTTCTTTAAATTCCTTGGTGCCTCTAGCGGGGTCGCGAAAAATTTGATTGATTTTCTCATAGGTATCGTCGCTACTTTTGATGAACTCTGGCAGCATGGTTGCGTCGGCGCTGAGCAACACACGAATCATCTCTAGTTGTTTTTCATTTCGCTTGGTCTCTTCGATTAGTTCGTTTTCGAGTCGCACCTCGTTTGAAATATCGGTAACTGACGTCAGTACGCCTTCAATCTCACCCTCTGTTTCAACTCTAGAAAAAGAGAATCGTAAATATTTATTTGTAAGTTCACCATTTTCTTGAACTTGTATTGGTAGCTTTTTCAGCGGGTTAAGGTCCCGTAGCAGGCGCTGTTTTTTATGTGGGTCGAACAAAAGTTTTATATATCGCAATACTTTTTCGAGGTCAGCATTGCTAACAATGTCGCTGATAAAGCTTTGTAGTTTCTTCCCGGCCAACGAGTTAGTGGAGAATATTTTTTCAAGCTCCTTGGAGTGTTGTGAACCCATATTAAATTCTCGGTCGATAAGGAATAAACCTTGATCAACCGTTTCGAATATCTTTTTCGTTTCTTGGCGCGCGAGCTGCGCACGCTTATCCGCACGTTGTAGTTGCCCAAAGATCAAGAATAAAATGACCGCAAAACAAATTAAGCTGGCGATGATTCCCAGTGCCTGAATGAGTCTTGATCTGTCTGCACTTTGAGTTGCTATACCTTCTTGGTAGTTGGTCAGATCATTCATTAACTTCAATATTTGATTGATGTTAATGCTTGCGTACGAAACGTTCTCACTAATTAGGCGAGTAACGCTTACTTTCTCCTCTGGGGTTAAACTGGGCTTTTGAAGCAAGGCTATCATTGAAGAAAGCTTAACGAATAGTGGGTTCCAAAGCGCATTGGCGTCGTCTAATATTTTACGCCCTTTGCCACTAATAACTTGCTCAAGATAGGTGTCACCCGATTTTGTAGAGCTTGTTTCTCCTCCTTCAGAGAATGCTTTGAGGGATCGGTCAAACAAGCTTGACGCAGCTTTTAGCTCTGCGATTTCGTTTGAAATATCAGCCTTAATTGAGAAATTGAAGTTGAGATTACTAAGTGATTTTGCCGTACGTTGAGATAACATTCGCTGACGTCCAGCGATGTTTACAGCCTCAGCAGTCGCTTCTGTTTGAAAAGATGTGTAGAAGTTATTACCTAATACACCTAAGACTAATACTAAAAATATTGCAACGGTTGCGATAATCGCTGCATACCTACCAAATATACTTGCCATGATTGGGCCCCAATAACTAACCTAAGTTGATAAATTGAAAACAAATATCACTAAAAGCTGCTCTCTTTTGGCGCGATCATTAACCCAGTTGACCCAAAAATGAACAAGTGTTACCTGTTTTCAAACTGTCTTCCAACCCAGTTTCAATAGTAAAGATTTAAGTGCCGCCTTGCTTCAGTCAAAAAACTCGAAATCACTCAGATCTTTCAGAAGTCCCATGACTTCAACGTTTGTTTAGCATGAACCGTGCCAATTTAGATTCATTGATAAAATTGGTACTAAGGCTTACACCTAGGAACTCAGTCATTTGACAATTTAAAAAATAGAATCAAACTAAGGTAAACTTTATGAAAACCAAACCGCCAGCCCAATGCAAGATATCCTTTCTCTTTTGCCTACGAGTCTTAACCAAATAATCGCACTGTTGATTCCTGTGATGGTGGCCTATTTCGGCTATCGCTTTCATGAGCGCATGCGTTTACAGCATTATTTTGGCGAATTGCGGGTTTGGTCTTCATCGTGCCTCGACTGTTTGAGCGAGGCTGTTCACTTATGCGAGTTAGATCCGGAGCGGACGACTGACCCTAATTTTTTTAATCGGCGTCACAATATTTTACAGCGCTTGTCTTCCAGTATTGATCAAGGCCGTTGGTTTTTTCCGAACGCTGAAGTAAGTGATACCGAGCATTGGAAGCTCGATAGTTATCAAAATTTTGAACGTCGCCCATTAGATGATTTAGTTTATGCTTATGGCGCGGTTAAACGCTTGTCATATAAAGATCAAGCTGAAAATCTTTTAATGAAGGCGCCTATAGTGGAAATCAAAAAGGACTTTACTAGCTCTATTCAAGTTCTGCTTGACCCCAAAAAAGCGCATAAACAATTTGGCTTAGCGATGAAGCAGAACTATCCTCGATAGATGTTTAGCGAATATTAGATGTTTAGCGAATGTTTTGTTCTCTGTTTCGTTCGCTCTATACCTGTTTCTGCTGGAGATGTATTATCGGCTTAGAGAAAACTCTTTCAACTTAAGGATAAGCAATGCGTACCATTGGGATTTTAAATATATTGGCACTATTGAGCCTGATTGTTGAATTTAGCCCGCTCTCGAGTTTTTTTTCTGAGTATAGTGTTCAGTTTTCATTTAAAGAAATAACTAACCATGTGTTAGAAAATTTGACCTTGACTGTGATGCCCATCATGTTGTTGCTGGCGTGTCTATTCTCGCTCTTTTCCTTGCGCACCTTCTCGAGCCTAAAGCTCATGCTGAGCATTGGTTTTCTGGGTGTTTTAGCGTTCAGTGGTTATCAATCGAATGTCCTTACAAATGAGCAAAAGGCATTGCTGGTGTTCGATGAAAGCGAAGACGCTTTTTTGCTGGCTAATACATATCTCGCCGATGGCTATTTTAAGGTAAGTGAAAGCAAGGCAATTGAGAGATACGAACTCTATCTCGATAGCCATCAAAATAGTGAACATACTGTCGCTGCCGAAGACGCCCTGTTGGCACTTTACTTTGATACAAGTAGATACGATCAAGCTTCGTTTGAGCTTCTTACTCGAGTCCAGGCTCGAGTTAAAGCTAATGGCGAGGACCTCAGTATTGAGCACCTGACATATCTAGCGAGCCATTATTATGACGGTGATGGCGTAGAACAGGATCATGTAAAGGCTGTAGAGCTTTTTCGACAAGCGGCTGACGCTGACTTTGCTAGAGCACAAACCTCACTAGGCGCCGCGTACTCATTTGGCAAAGGCGTAGAACAGAATCACGCGCAATCGTTTTTGTGGTTTTCTAAGGCTGCAGAACAGGGCTACGATGTTGCCGAGTACAACCTAGGGGTGTCTTATGAACGTGGTCTAGGCGTTGAACAGAGTCTCGATACTGCGCTAAGTTGGTTTGAAAAATCGGCTGCTCAAAACTACTCGATAGCCCAGTACAAAATTGGCTATATGTACGGGAATGGCATTGGCTATGAAGAAGATCAAAACAAAAAATTTGAGTGGTATTTAAGGGCCGCTGAGAATAACTATTTAAAGGGCCAGTTTGGTGTGGCTTATAGTTATGCAAAGGGGCTAGGTGTGCCCAAAGATTTTGAACAGGCCTATCGCTGGTATAAAAAAGCGGCTGAACGCGGAGACATCTATTCGCAAAACAACCTCGGCACCTTATATGCTGATGGCTTAGGCGTAGAGAAAAATGCTGACAAAGCTTATGAATGGTATTTAAAGGCGGCTGAACAAGGAGACGATGTCGCGCAATATAATGTTGGTGACCTCTACTATCTAGGTGGCGCCGTTGAGCGTGATTATGCTGAAGCATTTCGCTGGTATCTAAAGTCTGCCGAACAAGGCTATAGCGACGCGCAATACATGCTCGGTAAAATGCACTTAAACGGTTATGGAGTTGAGGTCGACAAAACGCTGGCGTTTGATTGGTACTCTAAATCTGCGAATGCCGGAAATTACTACGCTATAAATAGCCTAGCGCGAATGTACCTTGACGGTAATGGTGTGCCGCAAGACCAAGCAAAGGCCGTGAAAATGTTTCGCGAAATAGCTGAGAAAGGTTTTCCCCTAGCTCAGACTAATCTTGGCTACTCTTATTATCTGGGGGAGGGAGTTAACAAGGATCTCACTAAAGCACATAACTGGTTTGTACGCGCTGCTGAGAATGGCGATGAAGACGCTCAGTCAAAGCTTGGTCATATGTACCAAACCGGCGACGGAGTGAAGAAGAGCGATTCAACAGCGTTTAAATGGTACGAAAAAGCTGCGATGAATGGGGATGCCTATTCGCAAAACAAGCTGGCGATTTTTTACGACACAGGTCGTCTGGGCGAGAAAGACATACCCGCTTCAATTGAGTGGTTTGAAAGGTCAGCTGAGCAGGGCTATGACGTAGCGCAATACAATCTTGCTTTTCGATATTTGAATGGCAACGGCGTAGAAAAAGATTTAAAGCGTGCTGCTAGTTTGTTTGAAAAATCGGCTATGCAGGGCGACCTAGACGCGCAGTATCAACTTGCTCGGCGTTATTATTTTGGTGAAGGCGTTGAACAAGATTACGCTCAAGCTATTGCTTGGTTGAACAAGTCGATTGAACAAAACAATCCTGAAGCAGTAAATTTGATGGGTGTAATTTATATCAATGGCTATGGCGTTGAGATGGATAAGGTCAAAGCGAATGAGTTTTATCTTACCTCCGCTAAGCTCGGCTATAACGTGGCTCAAATGAACTTAGCCTACAATTATTTGGACGGTGACGGTATTGTTAAAAGCCCATCAGAGGCCTACAAATGGTTTTTGGCGGCGTCAGAGAATGGAGATGCCGATGGTGATTACGAAATCGGCAAAATGTATCAAGAAGGAATTGGTTTTAAAAAAGATATTGCTAAAGCGATTTCGTGGTACGAGAAAGGTGCTGAACAAGATGAAACCTATTCATTAAACTCGCTAGGCGTAATCTACGGCACCGGTAATGGTGTGGATAATGACTTTGAGAGGGCATACCGCTATTACAAACGCGCGGCAGAGCTCGGTTATAAGGTTGCGCAGTACAATTTAGCGTTTCGATACTACTCAGGTGAAGGCGTAGAGAAAAATCTTGAGCGTGCCGCTGAGTGGTTTGAGAAGTCGGCTAAGCAAGGCTACCCCAGCGCGCAAAATAAACTAGGTAAAATGTATCGCGACGGTGAGGGCGTTAAAAAAGCGGCCATAGTCGCATACAAGTGGTTTAGAAGAGCCGCTGAACAAGATCATTCTCAGGCTCAAAATAATCTCGCAATTGCCTATTATGATGGTAGTGGTGTTAAAGCGAATGTAAGAAAAGCATTTCGTTGGTTTGCTAAGTCAGCGAAGCTCGGCAACGACGTTGCCCAGTACAACTTGGCGATGAAGTACTACTATGGTGATGGCACGACAAAAGATCTTGCCAAAGCGAGAAAGTGGTTTGCTGAGTCTGCCGAACAAGGTGATTTGGACTCTCAGTACGAGCTTGCGATGATGTATTTGACCGCCAAAGGTGGCGGCAAGGATACGCCTAAAGCGATTGATCTATTAGTTAAGTCCGCGGTTCAAGGGCAAGAAGATGCGATATCTGAGTTGTTTTGGCAGCGCTTGCTAGAAGGTGATATCGCTAAGGCTCAAGAGCTAAAAGCTCCCTTAGAGGCAGCACCGAAAACCATGCTTAATTTGATTCGGCTTGGACATTATAACGCTGTTAGTAAAAACTCTGTCGGCGCACTTGGCTTGTATAAAGAGGCATTGAAAAGCGTCAGGGATAGTGGTGAGTTTTGGCAGAGTTTCGATGCCAGCTTTAAGCGACTTGAAGCAAAAGACTTAGTTAACGACAGTTACCAAAGCTATGTCAAAAAATTAAAGCTGCCCGATGATTTTTTGCAAACCGCGCCTTTGAAACCTAAAAAAGCCGATTCTTAAAGAGCCTGAGCTTTATGGAACCTGAGCTGTATGGAACCTGAGTCGTATAGAAGCTGAGTCGTATGGAGCCTGAGCCTTAAATATTGCTAGTTATTAAGCAGAGCCAAAAGTAGAAGACACTAGCCGAATCGCCAAACTAAAAAGTCATTACAAGATCTTAGGTTTTCTGTAAGCGTATCCGTGTTCGTGCCCTCAACTGATTTATTTGTGGATTTGATCGTGCTGTTTGATCGTATCTCTAAATTCAGTTGTTGACCGCTCTAGCAGATATCCAACACTATTTTTATACTGCTACGCTATTGCTTCGTGATGGTTCGAGAGGCGCTGTGGGAATAAGAGTTGTCGTCCGGAGAGTCATTGATGAAAAGGTAAACTTATTATAAAGCTTGGTCTGCTGACCGAAATGCTCAGCTATTTATAGCTAGTTTTTCGAATAGTCTTACGCTCTCATTCAAATTAGAAATAAATGATATTCAGCTATTAATTTATGTTAATCATAAAATTATTGTTGATAATCGGTTGTTCAAGGAGTAGGCTTAAGGATATGGAAATTCATATCAATCTTGACGTTGAAATGGCTAAAAATAAGATCTCGCTCAAGGAGCTGTCCAAGCGAGTCGGCATTTCAGTTACCAATTTATCGTTGCTTAAAACTGGCAAAGTGAAAGCCATTCGCTTTTCCACGCTCGCGGCTATTTGCGCCGAACTGGACTGTCAGCCCGGCGATATATTGGAGTACGTCGCAGAGCAGCATGGCTAAGCTTTGTTATGCCTTCAGTAACTTAAAACCTTTTTTGCATGGAAATTTATCGATGAAAAATAACGACTTTATGGGTGCAGGAATTGCCGCTATCTCTCTTGCCGTCTTATTCCCACTGTATTGGGTTTACATTATTTCTACTGGGACTTTCGATTCGGGTGTGAATTATTATCAAACAACGCTTGAGTTCGGTTTCGACGATGTGTGGTTTATTTTGCTTGGTGTTTTAAGCATTTTCGTTTACTGGAGCCTTAGAAAAGTGCTTGATAACCATTTGGGTTACGGCGCGGTCGGCATACCCATTACTATTGCGATAATCGCTTGCGGGGTATACACCTTTGGTTTGGCCGGTCTAGATGCTTTTATGAGTATTTTTTCAAGCCAAGTTGGCCTGAGCACACACAAATTTATATTAGGGTCTCAATATCTAATCGGAGTCGGCGCCTTGATCGTGTTTGGCATTGCCGATATTTTGATTGGAGTATTGGTTTTGAAAAACGCGGACCATGATTCTGCTGTATTGAAAGTCTTGGCCATTGTAATGATCATTCAAGGTATCTTGGAGCTGAGTGTTTTCTTGAGCCCGCTAGTAATCGGTGTTTTCCCGATTACTCTAATCATTATGAGCGTGATTTTCTTGACTAAGCCGCAAGCTATTGAAGTCGTTTAACACCAGCTGCTAAGTTGAAGTGTTGGCCGTTACTCTATAGCAACTAATAGCACTTCATATAATGCTAATAACACTGGTATTTTCTGTTCCAGCCTAAATTCTGATAATCATCTAGTTTTTTATATATCAGCAGCTCTTTTCATTTCTCAGCTTTAGTGTAATTAGCAACGCGCATGCGGTAACATTCGTGCTTTAGAAACCGCCGCTTAAGCGCTTTCGAGCTTAGAGGCTCGGGTAGGTGAGCAGGCTAGGCAAATTTTGATAAATTAGAGTTCTATGGCAACAACTAAGCAGCGAGTACTGGTAACCGGAGCAACAGGCTTTACCGGTGGCGCTTTGGCTAAAAAGCTAATCGAGCAGGGCAACGATGTTATCGCTTTGGTGCGTAAAACAGGAAAGGTCGATGAGCTTCAATCCATCGGAGTAGAGCTTGCTTATGGCGATATCACCAATCGCGATGCGGTAATATCTGCGGCCAAAGGCTGCGATATCATCTATCACATTGCAGCGGTGTATCGAACCGCTGGCCACCCCGATTCGTATTATGAAGGCGTTAACACTCAGGGCGTACAGCATGTAATCGATGCGGCGCGTGCCAATTCGGTCGGCCGAACGGTGCATTGCTCCACCATTGGTGTGCATGGCGATATAGAAGAGTTCCCGTCAAATGAAAAGTCGCCGTTCAACCCTGGAGATATCTATCAACGCACTAAACTCGATGGAGAAGAACTGTTTGCCAAAGCCATGAGCGAGGGTTTAAGCGGGTCTATTTTTCGTCCCGGGGCAATTTATGGCCCGGGCGATTTACGTCTATTGAAAATGTTTAAACAGATTAAACGAGGTTTTTTCCCCTTGTTTGGTGGCGGCAGTAATATGTACCACTTGTCTTATATAGATGACTTAACCGACGGCATTATTCTATGCGGTGAGCATCCCAATGCGGTTGGCGAACGTTTTATTTTATGTTCAAACGAGTACGGTACTCTTAAAGAGTTGGGCGCGCTAATTGCCAAACATTTAGATGTTAAAGCACCAACTTTTGCGCCGCCAGTTGGCCCGTTGATGTTGGCCGCAAGAATTTGCGAAGCGGTTTGCAAGCCTTTGGGTATTGACCCTCCGTTGCATACTCGACGCGTTGAGTTCTTTGTTAAGTCACGCGCTTTTAGCAATGCCAAAGCGCAAAAACTGATTGGCTATAGTCCGAAGATTGGTACAGAAGAAGGCGTTAGGCGAACCATTAAATGGTATCAAGAGAATGACCTCCTCTAATCGAGATTTAAGTTCACTACGTGATCAAAAGTTTGACGTTGTCATTATTGGTGGCGGTATCACGGGTGCTTGGCTGTCGCTTCATTGCGCGCTCTCAGGTTATAAAACGGCGCTGATTGAAAAAGCCGATTACGCTTCTCAAACATCTTCAGCGTCGTCAAAAATGCTGCATGGCGGTATTCGCTATTTACAACAAATGCAGTTTGACAAGGTACGAGAGTCAGCCATGGAGCGTGCTGAGTTTATCTACGCAGCGCCTCATCTCTCTCATGCTGTGCCATTTGTTGTACCGACTTATAAAGATTTCAAACGCTCTAAGTTCTTTCTCAGATGCGGCATGCTCGCATATCAAACTCTGTGTTTGGGCGAAAACGCACTGATCGATTCTAAAGAGCAACGAATGAGCGGAGTGAAGTCCATCGATGCTTCTGAACTAAACGAAATTTGTGACCTTGAAAATGAGCCGCATACCGGCGCAATGCTGTTTTACGAAAGACACATGATCGATAGCGAGCGAATGGTGTTGGCCATTGTTCAAACGGCTCAAAAGCAAGGAGCGCAAGCTCATAATTATGTTTCGGCGCAGGGCTTCTTAGGTGATGAGTCTGTTGTTACTGGCGTAGCTGCGCGCGATGAGCTTAGTGGCGAAGATTTTTCGATTCACGCGCAATTAGTGATTAACGCCGCGGGCCCGTGGGTAGACAATCTTAATCGCAAATTAGCCAAGGCTGACAAAGCACCAAGTATAAATAGTTACGCATTAGGCTCTCATATTGTAACTCGTCAGTTGAGTGATCACGCGATTGCATTAACGACCAAGCAGCAAGCTGGGTCAAAGGTGGATCGTGGTGGCCGGCATGTGTTTTCAATCCCATGGCGCGGTTACTCGCTGATTGGAACCAGTTATGATGAAATCGATAGCGCTAATGGTGATGTGAGCTTACAAAGCGAGCATGTTGATCAGTTGATCGACGCTATTAATGATGCAATGCCCAGCGCTAAGCTTAGTCGGGACGACATTATCTCAGGCTACTCAGGCCTCTATGACTATCGAACTAATAATGTGAAAAGCACGGTATATCAAGGCTCTGGCGAGTACCAAGTCATCGACCATAAGAGTAGTAATGGGGTTGATGGCCTAGTAACCGCTCTTGGTGCTAAATATACTACTGGTCGAAAGGTCTCAGCCTTGAGCATGAAGGTTGTTCACAAAAAGCTTCAAAATTTGGCTAAGCAGGCGGTGAGCTTAAGCAAGCAAAAGCTTCATAGCAGTGACTACACAAGTTACCAAGATTTACTGGGCGCCACTTTATCGAAATTTGAAACGCAGTACGCACGCAAGACTCTTGAACATCTTGTGATGTGCTATGGAAGCGAAGTCTCAGTATTTTTAAACAGCATAAATAATAAGCCTGAGTTGCAGCAACGAATATGCGCTAGCCAAGAAGACTTGCTCGGGCAAGTTGTTTGGGGTATCGAGCGCGAGCAGGCATTGACTTTGGACGACGTTGTTTTTGGACGGACTTCTATAGGCTTATTGGGTATTAGTTCAGATGAATTGCGGAAAGTCTCTGAACTAATGTCGGGGCATTTGGCGTGGTCACAAGCTGAGACGCAAGAGCAGTTAGCTGGCACACAAAAGCGCCTAGACAAAACTAAAGCGGCTATTAACGCCTAGGCTGGCCAATTAGCATGAACAATATTTCGTCATCCGACCCTAGCTTAGAGAGTTCCGAACAGTCAAAACCCTTGGTGTTACACATTGCGCCAACCCCCTTTTTTGCTGATCGAGGGTGTCATATACGTATTGAGGGTGTGGCGAATTGTTTAGCTGATTTGGGCTTTGATAGTTTGGTATGCACCTATCATCATGGTCGAGATATTGACGGAGTGCGCACATCAAGAATCTCCTCAATCAAAAATTACACCAAAACTGAAGCAGGGCCGAGTAAATACAAGTTATGGGCCGACTGGAAACTCTTATGGTTGGTAATAAAAGAAATACGGAAGCATAATCCGAGAGTGATTCACGCGCATTTACATGAAGGCTTGATCATTGGTTTAGTCGCGAAGCTCATTTTGTTTTGGCGACGAATTCCTTTGGTCGCGGATATGCAAGGCAGCTTAGTTGGTGAATTGGAAACTCACGGTAGCTTTATAAAATTTCCGTGGTTGAAATGGCCAATAAAGTTAATCGAACGAATCTTGATGTGGTCTGCTAAGACCATTATATGTTCTTCGACACATTCGCTTGAAAAGATAAAATCGGAGTTCTCGCTAAGCGATGACAAAATCAGCTTGGTGCAAGATGGCGCAAACGCTCCGAAAAAACTTGATAGTTCAAAGAGAGACACCTTGCTTGAACAGTGGTCGTTGCCTAAGGATAAACCTATCGTCGTTTACTCTGGCGCTTTGCTTGTCAGTAAAGGCCTAGACCAATTGCAAAGTGTGTTTGTCGAGTCGAAGTCTATTGATAATGTACATTTTCTGATCATTGGTTATCCTACAGAATCGTTAGCGAGCTTTGTTGACCAGCAAGGTCTTACGGATAGATGCACCCTAACAGGCCAAGTGCCGTTTGAAGACTTGCCTGATCTTTTGCAGCTTGCCGAACTAGCCATTGATCCGAAGCTGAGTGATGCCGGTGAAGGTAGCGGCAAAATGCTTAACTACCTCGCTTGTGGTTTGGCCGTACTAGCCTTTGATACTCAGAACAATCGAGATTTCTTGCCAAATGAGGCACCCCTGGCGACTGATTCAACACAAATGTTTGAGCAACTTTCTGTATTGCTGGGTGAGCCTAAAACGCTCGATCGCCTAGGCAACCAAAATTTTGAGCATTTTCAAGCTCACTATTCTTGGCAATATAGTTCAAAGCAACTTAGTAAGGTTTACTCGACCCTTAATCACACTGGCTAGTTTGGTCTGTTGTATTGTTAAGCTAGACTAAGCTTAGTGAAACGACCAATAACCGTAGATTATGAACTTAATTTCCTATACCCGCCTTTTAATTGCAGCACTGCTGAGCTGCTTTTTCAGTACAAATGTTCAAGCGGCCAGCCTCGCTGAACTGACTAAGGCCAGTTCGGTAAAACAGGGTTTTGTTGATGTGCTCTATGACTCTTCTGAGGGTAAAACCTACCTAAAGATAAATAACCTAGAGCAAGACTTTCTATACCTGAGCAGTTTGCCAAATGGCTTGGGTTCCAATGATATTGGCCTTGATCGCGGGCAGCTTGGTAGTACTTCTTTAGTGGTTTTTGAGCGGGCTGGAAACAAGTTGTTATTAAAGCAGAAACCGACAGCTTACCGAGCGGTGACTGACAACGTGCTTGAGGCAAAAGCAGTTGAACAGGCATTCGCGTCTTCTGTGTTGTGGGGTTTTGCAATTGAGGATTCAGGCCGTGACGATGATCGCGATTGGGTGTTAGTCGATGCGAGCGATTTTATCTTGCAGGATATTCATGGAGTTGCTCGCCGCTTAAGTGAGCGCAAGCAGGGCGTTGGCTATAAGGTAGATGTGTCTCGCTCAGCGATCGATCTAAGCAGTACTAAGTCTTTTCCAGATAACACTGAGCTGCAGGCAACGATTACCCTTGTCGGCAGCGAACCTGGTAAGTTTGTTAAACAGGTAGCGCCCAATCCCTACGCGATTACCCTGAAAATGCGACACAGTTTTGTGCGTTTGCCCGACAATAATTATACGCCTAGAGCATATGTTGCGAAGAGTGGCTATTGGTCTGTGGCTTACAAAGATTATGCTCAAGCGATTAATGACGATATAAATATTAGCGTTATCGGCCGTCATCGACTGGAGAAGAAAGATCCAGCTGCCGCGATCAGTGAAGCGGTTGAGCCAATTGTGTATTACATCGACCCTGGTGTTCCTGAGACGATTAGATCTGCCTTAATTGATGGTGCGCTATGGTGGAATCAAGGATTTGAAGCGATTGGTTATAAGGATGCGTTTCAGGTAAAGCTTTTACCTAAAGGCGCAGACCCAATGGACGTGCGCTACAATGTGATTCAATGGGTGCACCGCTCAACGCGCGGTTGGTCCTACGGTTACGGAGTTACTGACCCTCGCACTGGGGAGATTATAAAAGGGCACGTTACGCTTGGCTCGTTAAGGGTGCGTCAGGACTATTTAATCGCACAAGGTATGATGGCGCCGTTTGTAGAAGGCTCTCAGTCCGCTGATGGCTCTGAGAACGATCAAGCTTTACTCGATTTAGCATTAGCTCGTATTCGGCAATTGTCGGCTCATGAGGTTGGCCATACTTTAGGTATTGCGCATAACTTTGCGTCGAGTAACTATGGCCGTGAATCAGTGATGGATTACCCTCATCCTCTATTCGAGCTCGACCCGAACCAGAAGAATACTGTTATAGCGCCGAATGCCTACTCGGTTGGTCTTGGAAAATGGGATAAAGCGGTTATCGAATATGGCTATTCCGAATTTGGTCAAGGCGAAAATGAAGCGGATGAATTAAACGCAATTATCGAACGTAATGATCGTCAAGGGTTGGTTTATATAAGCGATGCTGATTCCCGTTCAGTTGGCGACGCTCACGCTTTTTCGAGTCTGTGGGACAACGGTGCGGATGCGGTAAACGAACTTGAGCGCATGATCAAGATTCGAAAAATAGCATTGGCTAATTTTGGTTCAGCTAACTTAAAGCGCGGTCGTCATTGGTCAAGCTTAGAAGAAGTGCTAGTACCGGTTTATTATTTCCATCGTTTCCAAATTCAGGCTGCAGCAAAATGGCTCGGTGGAGTCGATTATGACTATGCAAGAAAAACGGGTTCGGAATCGGGCCCAAAACTCGTGCGAGTCAAGCCTGATGACCAAAGGCGTGCGATGGCCAGTATTATAAGCACGCTGACTCCATCATTTCTGAGCGTGCCCGAAAACGTCAGCGCGCTGATGGTACCTAAGGCGACAAATTTTTATCGTACTCGTGAATCAGTAAATGGAAACACTGGAGCGACCTTTGATCAACTCTCTTTAGCATCGGCCTCGGCGCAGCATACCTTTACAGCCATGTTTCACCCTGAGCGATTAGCCAGATTAGTGCAACAAAATGGTGTGAACAGCGAGATGCCATCAATTGCTGAACTTGGTCAGCAGCTTAGTGCTGCACTGAGCAATAATGAGTACGCTGGAATGGAAGCTCGCTTGCATCAGTCTGTAGTGGATTTATGGTATTCAAATTATTTAAATTTGCTGAACAATGCCTCTACAACTCCCATTGTAAAAGCTGAGGTTATGAGCTTAGTTGCCCATGAGAAAAAGCAGCTGTCAAAGCGACTTTCACGAGCTAGCAAGAGCGATGGCTATCGTGGCTTTTATCGTTATCAACTAGAGCGCTTAGAGGAGGCCACATTGAATAGCCCAAAGGCATTAATCAGCTTACCAACCATGCCGCCAGGCTCGCCAATTTAAGTTTTAATACTGCTGTTAGCTCGTCGAGTGTCAAAATACTCTCTAATCTTGTATTGAAAATATATCGTCGAGAGTAAGAGGGTTAAGACTCCGTTTAACTTCCAACCATGGCGGCCGCCTTCGTTCATCATTTCTTTTAAATTGATTCTATGGCTAAATGTAACGGTACTGTGGGTTGTTAAATAAGCTAAAAATAGATCACCATAATTGCTTGCTAGATAAGCGAACGCTCAATATGACTGGCTAAATTGAACAGCCATATTGAGCGATAAAACGATTAGTCTTTTTTGCCAAACTTAAACTTCAAGCCCTTAAGCTTTTCACCGACTTCGCCCTCTAAATTTTCGCCAAGTTTTTCTTTTAACTTCTCTTCGGCTTTAGCCTTAGCCTCTTCAATTTTTTCGTTAGCGACTTCAGCTAAGCGTGCTTTTGCTAATGCCTCTAGTTGTTGCTTTACCTGACCTTGCACTTGTGCCGAAACATGTGCGGTTAGGCTCGCAACGATTGTGTCCGATATCTCAGTTGCGGTACCGCTCAGATTTGTCAGCACAAAATCATCCATAACAAAGCTGCTATTGCCAAGATTAATTTCTTGATCGGCTATCTTCAAATCGCTGGTGAGAAGATTGACAGTCGCTTTTCTTAAAGCCAGCTTTTTGATAGTAATGACCGTGTCGTCAGCTTCTGACTCTGCTTCCTGCGTTTCGTCACTTGGCATGTTGTCGAGTAGGTCTTTAAAATTATTGCGCTGGCCTTTTTGCTCGGCATTGATAACGGGTTGATTTATCTCAATGTTCTCAATAACTCGATTGCCATAATCAACGCTCGCACTAAAGGAACTCAGTTCGATTGCGTTAGCGGCTTGATAGCCGGCTGGGTTAGCGATGGTTAGATTACTTAATTTGGCGCTACCTTGTTTAAGATCAGTAATAACTGACTCAAGGCTTACCTTGGCGCCTAACGCAGCAGTGCCTTCTGTTTCGATCGTGTCTTTGATAATGCCGTCGATCTTGCCTGCTAAAACAAATAGGCCGGTGCCGATGATTACTAATAATACTAATAATGCGATAAGAATTTTTTTCATAATGTAGGCAAATCCTTGTATAGATTACTTTTTGGTTAAGCAACCGTATCAAAGTGTTGATCGGCGTGCAATACACATGTACGCGTATGATCGCTTGTAATATCAAGCTTTGCGTAGCTCTCGAGGCAAGCTATTTTACTATTGATTTAGCCTTGCTAATTATTAAAGTTAATTTTCGCTTGAGATTTTTATTAGGCAAAGCTGTAAGCTGACTCCTTTCTTTACTGCTAATTGAGACCGAAACGCTTATGCCTTCTACACAGCGTAAACGGCTGCTTTTGAATGCTCTAGGTTTACTTTTTGTGATCTTATTGTGTGTTCAACCCCTGCATGCCGCTGATACATACAATGTCGAATCATCCAGTGTTCCAAACATTGAAGCCCTCTCACGGCTGAGTCTTCACAAGCCCTTGCACACCTTGAGCGCTGATGATGTGTTTAGTTTGATGCTTGACGATCGGCAAATTAGATCGTTTATCATTAGTCAAAAAACGATTAATGCTGACGAGAGCATCTCTCTTACCGGCACCGATACTCAAGGGGCTAGGCTGTTGCTCACTGTTGCAGGCGACGCCGTCTATGGTTCTGTGAATGGGGCAGGCCTGAATTACAGCATTAGTACTGATCCTGATTTGGGCTTGCTACTAATTAATCAAGCGCACGCCAAGTTTCCAGAAATAGATCTTGAGCACGATGCCTTAATACCACCGAATAAAAACGCAAAGTTGTCGGGCATGGAGCAAATGAATGAGGTGCAAAAGCAAGCCTTGAACGAGGTGCGCAATAAGACCAATGGCGAGTCTACTATCACTATGCTTTTTGTTTATTCTGCTGAGTTCGCTCAAGGCTTTAGTTCTCCGGTCGCCAGAATCAATGATCTCTTAAATTTCACCAATCAATCAATGCGCGACAGCGGGGTTAACTTACAGTTTAGGCTTGCGCAAGCTCAGCAATTAAACTTCGACAATACTCTAAGTACCAGCACAACACTTAATCAGGTCACAAGTGGCCTGGGTGCGTTTAGCGGCGTTGCAGCATTACGTAACCAAGTCGGTGCCGACATGGTGGCGGTTTTGTCGTTTGCTGATGGTTTTAGTTCCAACGGTGTGGCCTGGGTTAACGGAGACAATCCCAATTTTGCGTTTTCTTCAACGCGCTTATCTCCGCGCTGTTGTAATTCGGTATTCGCACATGAGCTCGGCCATAACCTTGGCTCTGGTCACGAACGTGCTTCGGTGAATAGTAGTGCCAGCAGCCCATGTAGTAGTTTTAACTTCACGGGCTATTCTTGTGGGCACGGCAATGAAAGTCGAAACTGGGGAACCATAATGTCTCGCTTGAACAGCAATATTGTTGGCAATGTCTTTAGCAATCCTTTGTCGAATGATTGTCTAGGCGAGCCATGTGGAATTCCTGAAGGTCAAGCCGGCGCAGCAGACAATGTTCGAAGTTTTAACATCTCACGTTTATTAGTCGCTAACTTTCGTGATGACCCGGTAAACCCTCCTTCAATAGGCGGGCCGGGCAGTCCAGCAAACTCAGGTGCGGCTGCTTTGGTACCCGCGATCAATCTGCTGCTTGATTCGCCTTAAGAGACGCCAAATTTGGGTTTCGATTTAATTTTTAAGAAAAAAAATTAAAAAAAGTGAATCCAAATATCGAGTTTGATCGCTTGAGCGAATGTGGCGATAGAATATTAGACTAAGGGTATTTTCAGAATGGATTCGATTTTCATACCTACTTAGTTAATGGGTTCAGCTAAGAATGAGGCTAGTCATCTTGCTCTCAGGCCAACGAAGTAGGGGCTCTCGTTGGCCTTTTTAGGACCCTTAGAGTCAAGGTTCTTCTCACACTAAACTCAATAATGCTTGCCTAGTCAGCAAACATAGATTGATAATTGAGAATTACCATTTTTACTTGATCATCTAGCCAAAAGGGCTTGCTCGATAATTCGGTTTTAGTGGATTTGTTATGAAGCGACAAGCTTGGCGATGCGTCGATGATCAAGTTTGGCAAGATGTTTTCTAGAGACTCAACCTTCGCGTAGTTTTGTTCGGAAAGGGCGATTGATAGTTTAGCGTCATTGTTCTGTTTGACCGCAGTTATAAAATTATTGACAGAATCTACTTGCCTCAAATCCAAGCCGCTTGGGACGCGGTCTTTTAGTTGAGTCATTGTGCGACGGTTTCGCAGATCGAACAGCGTTGTGAACTTAAGAGGAGTGCTGTTTGCGAGATTTTCAATCAGTGCGATGACGTCTTGCGAAAGCTGTGAGTCAAACCTAGCCACCGAAAGAATCACCTCCTCAGCATTGTGATAAGACAAGGCATCAAATGCACTTGAAATATCGACTAGTTCATTGCCTGCGGCGTCGAGGACTACTAATGCTAAAGACTTATCATTTTGTTTTACCGCAATTCGTAAACTTACTGCGTCAACGCGACTGGACGCAATTTGTGTTGCGTGACCCAGGGTGCTTGCCTGTGCTGCAGACTTAGGTGCTCCTTTTTGAGCAAACTCAGATAAGTTTGAACTAAACCAGAATGAACCATTTTCTTCTGTATTGAGTGGCTTGGTCCCGTGCAGAGTCGATGGAGCCTCTACTGCACTGTATTTGTCAGAGCTCAAATCATTGTCAATTTTTGCATAGCTTGTTTTGATATCGTTAAGGCCTAAAACCGAGTCAAAGATATGGTCGTTAGTGAAAATTTCACCTAGATTTGCTTGAAGGTTTTTCCATTTCAGCGGATAACTAGTTTGCCAAGCCTTGTTGGCCCAAAGCATAAGTGGGATTTCTGCCATGTCATATTCGAATCGCGCTGCGTTATGGCTCTTGCGACCAAACACATTTTCTCCATGGTCAGAGAAGTACAGCATTGCTACTTTGTTATCCTGAGTTTTTAACAACTCCACAATATCTTCCATAACACTGTCGGTGTAATGGATGCTATTGTCATAGGTGTTCACAGCGCCGGCTGAGTAGTTAGGCGTTTTAAGTGCTGAGCCAAACTCTTTAGGGTCGAGCTGGGTAGAGAATATTCGATGAGATTGCGGGTAGCGTGCCTCATAGTCCACATGGCTCCCCTGCAAGTGTATGAAGATCAACTTATGGTTTTGCTTCGACTTGAGCGCTTGCTCGAGCAGGGGTACCAATGCGCCATCAAAGCGATTACTGATTAAATTTTTGCCAATCTTAGAGTTAATATGGATAGTTTCCCTAGCATCATCTCCGATCACTGACATGACATTATCCCACGGGCCAAATTTTAGTTTGTTGCTGATCCACGTTGTGGATATGTCAGCCGCATTAGCGATGGACAATGCGGAGGGCTCACTTACCCAAGGCTTGCCATTATAGTTACTCGCTGCCGTTAAGGCTCTGGAGATGGTAGGGTTGGAATATATATGGTTTGAATAAGCGCTATCAAATCGCAGCATGTCGCCACTAGAGATTAGCGTATCCGCGTAGGGCGTTGTTTTACGCGGGTAGCCATAGGCCGACATATGGTACTTGTTAGCCGACTCACCAATGATCACAACCATCGTCGTATCGCGCTGATCACTCTCGGCTACAATGCTGTCTGGGTTGCTGGTTCGTTGTTTTTCGAGTTCTTGAAAGGCCGCTAATTCATGGAAGTAGCTACTGACCGCGGATGTCGCCATACGGATCATGGGGCTAGCATCGATAAATTTCCAAGGATTCGCGGCGCCAAACAAAAACAGGCCAAGAGCCATCGCGAGTGCCGGTAGCCGCTTCACCTGAGCTTTTGCGAGCTTAGATAAACCGAAAGAAACAGCGACTATTACAGCAAGAGTGGCAAGTATGTATTCGATACCAAGAATCTTCATCCAGAATTCGATGATTTGATTCTTGTGCGATTGGAGTATGGCGTGAAATGTATCAATGGTGGGCAGCGCTTCAAAGGCTAGCACATGGCCGAGGAAAATCACCGGCAACG
>CAKZRZ010000121.1 GCA_937918955.1 uncultured Arenicella sp. | reverse complement strand
GAAGCGATTCAATATTGCATTGAGAATGCTGCAGCCAATGACTGGATCATGGTCGCAGGGAAGGGTCACGAAACGACGCAACATACGGGCGATGACGTACGTGAATTTTCAGACCGAAAAGTAGTGAGCGAGTGCTTGCAGCTAGGCTTGGGAGGCGCGCAATGATGCAAGTGTCTCAAGTTGCTGATGCGGTTAACGGCACTTTTATCGGTGTTGACGCGATGGTCTGCGATATCAGTATCAATACTCGCGAAGATTGCGCCGATCGATTATTTGTCGCTCTTAAGGGTGACAATTTCGACTCTCATGATTTTATTGAGCAGGCTAAACAAGCTGGTGCTGGCGCTGTGATGGTCGAGCGCGATGTCGAGGTTGATCTGCCGATCATTAAAGTAGAAAACACACATGCGGCACTTCTGAGCTTAGCTGGTTGGTGGCGTCGTCAATTTGCTTTACCTGTTGTTGGAGTTACAGGGAGTGTTGGGAAGACAACCGTTAAAGAAATGCTTGCTTGCATTTTTAATGAAATTGGTCGCGGCGTTGTTACAAAAGGCAATCTGAATAATGAAATTGGTGTGCCACTGACGCTGATGCATCTGAGCGCCAATGATCAATACGCGATTGTTGAGATGGGCATGAACCATGCAGGCGAAATCGCTCGTTTGACTCGGGCTGCCATGCCAACCATTGCGATGGTAAACAATGCTGGAGCGGCACACTTGGAAGGCTTAGGTTCTGTAGAAGCAGTAGCGCAAGCTAAGGGCGAGATTTACCAAGGCTTAGTTGAAGGTGGAGTGGCTATCGTTAATGCCGATGATGAGTACGCGGGTACTTGGCTAGAGCTTGCTAATAGCTATGAGGTTCTTACCTTTGGCTTATCTGAATCAGCCGATGTGTGGGCTTCTTATAAAGAGAGTAATCGAGGTCTTGTTATTAAGGCGAGAGCTAAAGGTAAGAAGCTTAAAGTTCGATTAAATACGGTGGGTGAGCACAGTGTTCGAAATGCTCTGGCGGCAATTGCCGTTGCTGTTGCTGCGAAGATTCCGCTATCAACCATTGAAGAAGGTTTATCGAAATTCAGACCCGTTAATGGGCGACTGAATGTTGAACATGTTGCTGGCATTGATGTGATCGACGATACCTATAACGCCAACCCGGCTTCAATGCGAGCTGCAATTAATGTCTTGGCTCAAAGCGGTGACAATACGCTGATTGTTGGCGATATGGCTGAGCTCGGTTCCGCGACTGAGGTTGAGCACAAGGCTCTTGGTGAGCAAGCGGCTAAGCGTGGTGTTAAGCGTTTATTGGCGTGTGGAAAATATGCTGATCTGGTTGTTGGGGCTTTTGGTGTTAATGGAGTCGCCTTTTCAACTCAGGAAGAATTATTAGAGCATTTGAAATCTCAACAAGGTCTTCAAATGCTAGGTGACACAGTTTTAGTTAAGGGGTCTCGCTCAGCGAGAATGGAGCGTGTTGTAGAGCTCCTACATAAGAAAATAGGTGGCGAAGTGTCACAAGACGTTCGGGGTGAACACTAATGTTATACGCACTATTTCAGTCTTTGGCAGAGCAGTATAGTTTTTTTAATGTTTTTCAATACATTACTTTTCGTGCGATTTGCTCTGTGCTCACCGCACTGACGGTATCGCTTGTATTTGGCCCAGTGATGATTCGTAAATTGAGCATTTATAAAATTGGTCAAACGGTTCGTAAAGACGGCCCTCCCACGCATTTTGATAAAGTCGGAACGCCAACGATGGGCGGTTTATTGATTCTCGTGTCGGTAATTTTGTCAACCCTGCTTTGGGCAGATATGAGTAACCGTTTCGTGCAAATCACACTCTTTACTTGCTTCTTTTACGGTGTCATCGGTTGGTACGATGACTATCAAAAGCTGGTGCATAAAGACCCAGTTGGTATGGGGTCGCGAAACAAGTTTTTGAGCCAGAGTGTTGTTGCTGTTATTGCGGCATATTGGCTCTATGCAACAGCGCAAACGCCGATAGAAACGTCACTGATTATTCCTTTTTTTAAAGGCATTGCTATTCCCTTGGGTTTGTTGTTTTTGCCGCTAACGTATTTTGTGATTGTCGGAACGAGCAACGCGGTCAATTTAACCGATGGCTTAGATGGTTTGGCGATTGTGCCTACCGCGATGGTAGCTGGTGCGTTGGCCGTTTTCTGTTATCTCTCTGGCCATGTTGTATTCGCCGATTACCTACAAATTCCAGCCATCGCCGGCACTGGTGAAGTGGCTATTTTTTGCGCGGCCTTAGTTGGCGCTGGCTTAGGTTTTTTATGGTTTAACACGTATCCGGCTCAAGTCTTTATGGGCGACATAGGCTCTTTGTCTTTAGGCGCGTCACTCGGCGTTGTCGCTGTCATTGTGCGTCAAGAGCTCGTGCTGTTCATTATGGGTGGAATTTTCGTATTGGAAACTGTTTCTGTGATTTTGCAAGTGGCTTCATTTAAGTTAACTGGCAAGCGCATTTTTCGAATGGCGCCTATTCACCATCATTTCGAACTTAAGGGCTGGCCTGAGCCACGTGTCATCGTGCGCTTTTGGATCATCAGTTTAGTACTTGTACTAATTGGCTTGGCAACTCTAAAAGTTCGATAAACGAGGAATTTTAAAACACCCCAATGGCAACTCAACACTACAATCCGAACCAAACCTTGCTGGCACAATACGACGCAGCAACGGTCGTGGGCTTGGGCGTGACCGGCTACAGTGCGGCACGTTACTTGCGTGCGCGTGGTTTAGACGTTGTGGTGATTGATTCGCGCGAAGAGCCGCCATTAGCTGGCGAATTCAGTCGAGAGTTTCCGGAGGTCGTTGTTCAGTTCGGCGCTTTTAAAGAAGAGCAGCTTGAACAAGCAAACCTAGTTGTTGCGAGCCCAGGCATTGCTTTGGCTGAGCCGATGTTAAAGCGGGCTAAGAAAAAAGGTGCTCATATTGTTGGCGATATTGAGCTGTTTCTACAAGAGAATACACAGGCCGTGATCGCGATTACAGGCTCAAATGGCAAGAGCACGGTAACCAGTTTGGTTGGCGCTATGTGTCGACATGCTGGCAGGCAGCCTTTGGTTGCTGGCAATATCGGAACCCCTGTTCTTGATACGTTAACCGATTCTCAAGAGTACGATCTGGCCGTTTTAGAATTATCCAGTTTTCAGTTAGAAACCACGCATCACGTGCCAGCTGAATCTGTGGCAATTCTGAATATTAGTGCTGATCATATGGACCGTTACGAATCAATGGGCGACTACGTTCTTGCGAAAGCAAGAATCACTCGAGGTGCAAAGCGAGCTGTAATGCCGAAGCACGATGAATGGTTGGCGCAGATTACTAATGTAAGTCAAATTTTGGGTTTTGAGTTAGATGAGCCTGCCAATGACAATGAGTTCGGATTGATTCGAAAATCGGGAAAGCGCTGGTTAGCGAAAGGGTCGACTCGTTTAATGGCACTGCGAGATATTCCGTTGGTTGGCTTGCATAATGCAAAGAATGTTTTGAGCGCCTTCGCTTTGGTAGACTTTTTAGGCCTTCCTCTAGAAAAATTAGTCGACGCGGTTAAATCGTTTTCTGGTCTTGCACACCGCATGCAAACCGTTTCAACCGCCAATAATATTAAATGGGTTAACGACTCAAAGGCCACTAACATTGGTGCCACCGCAACTGCGTTAAGTAATTTAGAGCAGCCGCTTGTTTGGATTGCGGGTGGCCAGGGTAAGGGCGCAGATTTTTCGGAACTAAAATCGGTAGTGGGCGCTAATATTAAGCTGCTGATTTTGATCGGTGATGATGCCAAAAATATTGAATTGGCACTCGATGGCTTGCTGCCAATATCGCATGCGAGCGATATGCAAAGCGCAGTGGCTCAGGCTGCTGCTTCGGCTGAAAGTGGCGATATTGTATTGCTTAGTCCGGCGTGTGCGAGTTTTGATATGTTTCGAAGCTTCGAGCATCGTGGTGATGAGTTCTCTCGTTGTGTAGAGCAGCTAGTCGAGGTGGGGCAATGAGTGTTCACGCTACCCGATCTCAATCAATGTCCAACTCAGCAGGCGTTGATACCGTGTTACTAGGTGTGTTCATCGTGTTATTGATGCTTGGTTTAGTGATGGTGTTTTCATCAACTATCGCCATGGGTAGTCAGGATCTAAACACTAATACGTCTCACTTTTGGCGTCAGCTCGTTCATATGATTCTCGGCGTGAGCTTGACTGCGATAGTCGCGAGTGTGCCTGTTTGGCTATGGCAAAAACTCAGCCTGCCGTTATTGGCGGTCGGAATTTTGATGCTACTGGTACTGTTGTTTATCGGGGTCGAAGTAAATGGTTCGACACGTTGGATTTCAATTGCCGGTATTCGCGTGCAACCTGCTGAGTTTGCAAAGGTGGCGATCGTGCTCTACGCGGCCAGTTATTTGACCCGCAAACAAAGTGAAATTACTCAGTTCTCTAAAGGCATTTTTAATATCGGTTTAGTTTTAGCGCTGGTTGGCGGCTTGCTATTGATGCAACCTGATTTTGGTAGCTTCGTAGTCATGACGGTAACCGTTGGCTTAATGATGTTTTTAGGCGGCATCAGAATCTCGCACACAATTCTATGTTTGACGGTGGTGGGCATTGCAATGTCGTTGATGATTTGGATGTCTCCGTATCGTTGGAAGCGCTTTATTACTTTTCTTGATCCATGGTCGGATCCGTATGGTTCGGGCTTTCAATTAACCCAAGCCCTCATTGCCGTAGGGCGCGGTGAGATTTTTGGTGTTGGACTCGGTGCAAGCATTCAAAAGCTCTACTACTTGCCACATGCCAACAATGACTTCATCTTGGCTGTTATTGGCGAAGAGCTAGGTTTGGTGGGCATTATTTTAGTGATCGGTTTGTATGCAAGTCTATTACACAGAGCGCTAGTGATTTCACGCACAGCCGAATTACTTGGTCGTGTTTATGCGGCGCGTTTGGCGCAAGGCATTGGTTTCCTTTTAGTGTTTCAAGCGGTCATTAATATTGGCGTTAACTTAGGGGCACTGCCGACCAAGGGCTTAACACTGCCATTCATCAGTTATGGTGGTAGTAGTATGCTGGTGTGTTGCATTGCTATGGGCTTGTTGTTTGGTGTTGACCGTCAAAACCGTAGACGCGACATAAGTGGAACGGTGCGAAGCGCGAATAAATCAGCCTTAGTCGGAGGTGCTCTATGAGTGTCTCGATGAAAAGCCCTCCTAAGTTGATGGTGATGGCTGGCGGAACAGGCGGGCATGTTTTTCCTGCGTTAGCAGTGGCTAAAAACTTGCGAGAGAGCGGTGTAGAAATTAGCTGGCTCGGTACTCGACGTGGCCTTGAGTATCGCGTTGTAGCTGAAAATGACATTGAACTAGATTTGATTTCGGTTGAAGGCTTACGGGGTAAAGGCGCATTGAGCATGTTGCTTGCCCCCTTCAAGCTTATAAGAGCAATGTGGCAAAGCGCTGCTCATATTCGTCGTATCCAACCCGATTGCATTTTGGGCATGGGCGGCTTTGTGTCTGGCCCTGGTGGCTTGGTCGCGCGACTACTGGGTAAGCCTTTAGTTGTTCATGAGCAAAATGCAGTCGCTGGCATGACCAATAAGTATTTGTCGAGAATCGCTAATCGCGTATTGACGGGGTTCCCAAACGTAGAAGATCTACCCGACGATGCCGCGTGGTTAGGCAACCCAGTGCGAGCTTCGATTCAGCCGGGCTCAAGTAATACCACTGATAAGATTAATGTATTGATTATCGGTGGAAGCCAAGGTGCACACTCGTTTAACGTGAAACTACCGACTGTGTTTAAAGAATTGTGCGCAGCTAAAGAGACTGAAATTTCAATTTGGCATCAGTCAGGTAAAGGGCGCGATGGCCAGGTGCGTGAAGCCTACGAGCAGCAGGGTGTTGAGGCCAAAGTCAGTGAATTTGTTGAAGATATGGCAGCCGCTTATTCGTGGGCCGATTTATTAATTTGCCGAGCAGGCGCTATGACCGTGGCGGAGTGTTGCGCCGCTGCAAAGCCGTCGCTGTTAGTGCCTTACCCGTTTTCAGCTGGTGACCATCAAGAAAAGAACGCGATGACTTTGGTCAACGTTGGGGCTGCAAAAATGTTGCTTAATGATCAAATCGATCAGCCCGTGTTTGTCGAAGTCTTGACGGAGCTAGTAAGCGACAAGCAAGCGCTTGCGGCTATGGGCGAGCAGGCACATACATTACATAAACCGAATGCGCTAAATAACGTGGCTGCAGTTTGTCAGGAGTACCTCAATGCGTAATCGTGTAAATAATATTCATTTTGTTGGTGTAGGCGGCAGTGGCATGTCTGGCATCGCCGAGGTATTGGTGAACTTGAACTACTCTGTAAGTGGTTCAGACATTAATGATGGTCCCGTCACACAGCGTTTGCGTGATGCCGGAATTAATGTGGTGATCGGCCATCATTTGGACAATATTCAAGGTTCTGACGTGGTGGTGGTTTCAACTGCAATTGATCGCACTAACCCAGAAGTAAGCGGTGCCATTGACGCAGGCATTCCGGTGATTCCTCGTGCTGAAATGTTGGGCGAGTTGATGCGCTTTCAACAAGGCATCGCTGTCGCCGGCACGCATGGTAAGACGACGACTACTAGCTTAGTGTCTGCGATTTTGATTGCTGGTGATCTAGACCCAACGTTTGTTGTTGGTGGCTTGATTAATAGCGCGGGAGTTAATGCCAAGCTTGGTCAAGGAGACTACTTGGTTGCTGAGGCGGATGAGAGCGATGCTTCATTCTTAAATCTCAAGCCTGAAATGGCAATTGTTACCAACATCGACGAAGATCACATGATTACCTATGAAGGTGATCTTGGCACTTTAAAGAAAACCTTCGTGACCTTCTTGCAGAACCTGCCGTTCTACGGTTTGGCGGTGATGTGCGAAGATGACGCTAATGTGCGCTCGATCCGTGACCAAATTCACAAACCAATGGTGTCATACGGGTTGAGTGAGGCGAGCGACTATCGTGCCTATGATTTAGTTCAATCAGGTCAGGTAATGAGCTTTAAAGTTGCTCGGCCAAACCAAGAAGTCGATCTTGCCGTTGAGCTTTCTATCCCAGGTGAACATAACGTTTTGAATGCAACGGCCGCCATCGCCATCGCAAGCCACTTGGGCGTGAGCGATGACGCGATTCAATCGGGGCTTAAAAGCTTTCAAGGTGTTGGTCGACGCTTTCAGGTGTTGGGCGATATCGAACTAAATGGCAAGAAAATTACTATCGTAGATGACTACGCGCACCATCCTGTTGAATTAAATGCTACCTTGACTGCCGCTCGAGGTTGTTGGCAAGACAGGCGTTTGCTTGCGGTTTTTCAACCGCATCGTTATAGCCGAACCTACGATTTATTTGACGATTTTGTGACCGTACTGGCAGAGCAACAAGATTTGTTGCTCTGTGACGTATACCCTGCAGGCGAGCAGCCCATTAGTGGTGCCACTGGTCAAGCTTTATCGCAGGCGATTCGAGTTCGCGGTACCAGCAACCCAGTATTCGTCGCTGAGCTCGAAGAGTTAGCAAACGTGATGTCGCCCTTAGTTCAAGACGGTGATGTGGTGCTGGCAATGGGCGCGGGCAGTATCGGCAAAGCAATTAAGCAGCTGTATGAAACTTATCGAATTGAGGAGGTAAGCTCATGAGTGAGGTTAGCCTAATTTCGATGGATCTAAAGCAACGCTTTGGAAAAGTTGCCGTGCTGGTAGGAGGAACATCAGCCGAGCGCGCAGTGTCTTTGATTAGTGGTGCTGCGGTACTCAAAGGTTTGATTGCTAAAGGCGTAGATGCACACGCTATCGATGCGAGCCCTGACAATATTGGCGAATTAAAAGCAAAAGGCTTTGATCGAGCGTTTATTGTGCTTCATGGGCGTTGGGGTGAGGACGGTATAGTGCAAGGCGCTTTGCAAGCAATCGGTTTACCCTATACAGGTAGCGGTGTTTTAGGTTGTGCCTTAGCGATGGATAAAGTGCGCACTAAGCAAGTATGGCAATCTCTTGGACTGCCAACGGCTAAGTATCGCGTATTGAATAGCGAGTCTGATTTAGACGGCTTAATCGAAGAGCTTGGTTTGCCGCTTTTCTTAAAGCCTGCTCGAGAGGGCTCTAGTGTCGGTATCGGTAAGGTGAGTCACGAGTCTGAGTTGCCTGAGGCCTATACTAAGTCGGCAAAAGTTGGCGATGCTGTATTAGCCGAGCAGTTTATTGAGGGTGCCGAGTTAACCGTCGCAATTCTCAAAGGTGAGGCTTTGCCGGTTATTCGCATGTCGACCGACAACGAATTCTATGATTACGAAGCTAAATACGAATCTGACGAAACGCAATATTTTTGCCCAGCAGGTCTAGAGCCTGAGCTAGAACAAGAAGTGCGTAGCTTAGCATTGCGTGCATTTGACGCACTAGATTGTGCTGTTTGGGGCCGGGTTGATGTGATGCTTGATCGAAGCAATAAACCTCTATTGCTTGAAGTAAATACCGTGCCTGGGATGACCAGTCATAGCTTAGTGCCCATGGCCGCTGCGGCAACTGGTAGATCATTTGAAGATCTAGTGGTCGAAATTCTAGAAACAACTTTTGATCAGGAGCGCGGATAAATGGCTAAGCAACGCGCCTTTGCAAACCAAGAACGTGAATACCAAGCTCGGCGCTTCGGTAAGCTCGGTCGATCGGCTGTTATGACATTGGCTACGTTGATGTCGTTTGTTGCCTTGGGTTTGCTCGTTGCTGATCACTTGTATCGTCCTGATACATTTAGGATCGAGCAGTTAAAAATCACAGGCCAGTTTCGTTACCTTAAACCAGGTGATGTTGAAGCGGTTGTGGTCGATAGCGCGTCGGGCAATTTCTTTTCTCTCGATTTAGATCAAATTAAAGCTAAAGCCCAGAGCTTAGCCTGGGTTGAGAGTGTAGATGTGCGTCGCGAATGGCCCGAAACATTGGTCATAGCTGTGCAAGAACATCGTCCGGCCATGCGCTGGGGTAAAGGCAAGTGGGTTACCACGACTGGGCGGGTTATTGAGCTGCCAGAGTCAATTGGCGCTAAGAATGTCATTACTTTAAATGGGCGTGAATCTCAGGCTAAACGTATTCTAATGAAAGCAACGCATTGGAAGGCCAAGTTACAAGCGCATGGGCTAGAGCTTCGAGGCGTGAGTTTAAGTGATTCAGATGCGTGGACGCTTGAGCTGTTTGATCAAGCGCAAAATACTGAATTCGATTTGCTGCTTGGTCATCAAGATGTGAGTGAGCGTTTGGCTCGATTTCAAATGTTATTCGACAAGAAATTTAAGTTTGCCGAGCGTCCACTTAAGCGTGTTGATGCTCGCTATCCAGATGGTTTGGCTGTTGCGCATGCCAACGCCGTCTCGACTAACACCAATTCAATTAACAGTAGTGCCTTTCCATCTGATCTGGCCATTGCTGTAAATCCATAGCGCGAGTTTGCAATGAGTAAGAAAGACGAAAGCAGATTAATAGTTGGTTTGGACATTGGCACGTCCAAGGTGCTGGCGATTGTTGGCGAAGTAAACCCTGAAGGCGAAGTCGAAATCATTGGCTATGGTCATCATCCAGCAACGGGGATGCGCAAAGGTGTGGTCGCCAATATAGAAGAAACTGTTACGGCTATTCAGCGTGCCGTTGAAGAGGCCGAGCTCATGGCTGGGTGCCAAATTTATTCGGTATTTGCCGGTATAGCAGGAGCACATATTAATAGCTTTAACTCACACGGCGTTGTCGCCGTGCGCGATAGCGAAGTTGATGAGAACGACGTTGATCGCGTGATCGAGTCTGCGAAAGCGGTGGCAATTCCAAACGATCAGTCAATTCTTCATGTG
>CAKZRZ010000120.1 GCA_937918955.1 uncultured Arenicella sp. | reverse complement strand
TTAATCGCGCTCAGGGCATTCGCTATTCGGCGCTCACCCCAAACTTAATCGGTTTAGAGGCAGCGCTTGAAGCAGGAGTTGATGAAGTTGCCATCTTCGGTGCCGCCTCTGAAGGTTTCTCAAAGAAAAATATAAACTGCTCGATTAATGAAAGCATTGAACGCTTTAAACCTCTCGCAGAAAAAGCGCTGGCGCACAAGCTTAAAGTTCGCGGATACGTCTCTTGTGTAATTGCCTGCCCCTACGATGGAGCGATCGAGCCCGAAAAAGTAGCCGACGTTAGTCAACGTTTATTCGATTTAGGTTGCTACGAGATATCACTGGGCGACACCATTGGGGTTGGAACGCCAAACAAAATTTACGAGATGTTAAACGCGGCGAGCAAAAAGGTTACGTCAGACGCGCTTGCCATTCATTGCCACGATACTTACGGACAAGCGATCGCCAATATTGTCGCAGCGCTTGAATGCTCGGTTAGCACCATCGACAGCTCAGTCGCGGGCTTAGGCGGTTGCCCCTATGCACAAGGAGCATCTGGCAATGTGGCCACTGAGGACGTACTTTATTTACTCGATGGGCTAGGTATTCAAACCGGCGTAGATCTGGAGAAGGTTTCTAGCGCGGGCGATTTCATTTCTAAGGCGCTTGGTCGCGACAATCAGTCAAAGGTCGCTAAAGCACTTTCGAAGTAACACTTATATTCTCAGGCCTGTCATTATTCATTAGAACGATTAATTCGTTGACGTTCTGAACTTAACTACCAAGCTAAAGGCCCTATTAATGAGTAATCAGTCAAGCGAGCTTAAGCCGCCACTCCCACCCTTCACCGAAGAAACCGCGATTCAAAAGATCAGAATGGCTGAAGATGCGTGGAATAGCCGCGACCCTGATAAAATTGTACAGGTTTACACCGAAAATACTCGCTGGCGAAATCGCAATGAGTTTCCTGTCGGCCGCAAACACGTGCACGCGCTGCTAACTCGTAAGTGGCAAAAAGAACTCGACTATCGATTGATTAAAAAATTGTAGGCCTATACCCATAATCGTATAGCCGCACGATTCGCTTACGAGTGGCATGATGATTCAGGACAACACTACCGTGCATGCGGCAACGAGAACTGGCAGTTCAATGAGCAGGGTTTAATGGAATATCGTCACGCGAACGTTAATGACTTAGTAATTGATGAGTCAGAGCGTAAGTTTCATTGGCCACTTGGCCCTCGACCAGATGACCACCCAGGCTTGAGTGAGCTAGGCCTCTGATTTAGTCTGCTTGGATATTAACGTCTTGATCAAGTTCAACGGACAAAACATACTCTGAGTGTTGCAGTAGACTTAAATGCTGCTCCTGAATCTCAGCAACCAAGATATCCAACTCTTCTATTAGCTGGATCACTCTAACTTGCTGCTCTTTAAGATTTTCAGATTGCTTCTGAGCATGACCAGCAAGGCAAGCAATTAGAACCCGCACCTTCTTTTCACGATCCAACGCCGATCGACTAAAGGCTGACAGCACTGATTTATCTATTTTTTCCATCCAGATTTCCACTTTTTGATTGATGTTAATTGATAGAGATTGCTTAGCCCATCGCCAAGCAACCTCTATAGGACAAGACTTATCTATCGAACCGCACGATAGGCATTTACCAAACCGTAACCAGTCGCCCAATCGCGACCTGATGCGCCCAGGTCTCGAGCTGTACGCCACATATGTACTCGAATACGATCACCATGCCAGCTAGGATGACGACGTTTAATCAACGCAGCAACTCCAGCCACATGGGGACACGCCATACTAGTGCCACTCAAACGCTTATACCCTTGCCTCGGGTACGTAGATAGCACATTAACGCCAGGTGCCGCAATCTCAACTTGCGGACCAAATGACGAGAAGCTTGCACGCTTGCGCTTGCAATCGACTGCAGCGACAGCCATGAATGACGGGCAACGACCTGGATTACCAACATAAGGTCTGGAACTGCTTCCAGAGTTACCGGCTGCAGCGACAGCTAAGATCCCACGTCGGCGAAGTAGACGACCTGCACGCTCATAGGCGCGACTGTAGTTGCTAGTCGAATGAGTAGTGGCCAGACTACCTAGGCTCAAATTAGCCACGTGCATGCCCTTACGATAACACCATGCTAATCCATTGATGACGCCAGATGTACTGCCACTGCCATTTTTATTCAACACTTTTACAGCATACAGACGAGCGCGAGGAGCAACACCAACAACGCCGCGATTGTTAAGCGCCGCCGCAATAGTTCCCGCGACATGCGTGCCATGGACTTGATCATCGTTCCAACTGCGCACGCCGGGCACGTAGCTGACGCCGCCGTAGACACGCAGATCAGGGTGCCTGTTGACAATGCCAGTATCTACAACGGCCACCAGAACACCAGAGCCAGTGCTGTATCTCCAAGCATAGCGCGCATAGATTATTTTTAGGCCGCAAGTAATGTAATCACGTATTGCCCGCACACTTTCTTGAGGTCCGGTTAAGCCCTGTTTGCTCAAAATTGCGGCAATTTGCTCTTCACTAACTTGGCTCGCTTTGCCATCAGAAAATTCTTTTACAACGCAATTGATAACGCATTTGAGTAGGGCGTATACGTTTCCCTTTGCCACTCCTGCGCTGGAAAAAGCATCAACAACGTCTTGATCCTCCGAGCCCGATAATGCGAATGCATTACCTTCTTCGTCGAAATCAATTTCGTCGTAGTCTTCGGGCTCATAGTCGGCGGCGAATGCGGCCATGGCCGCTGCCTCTTCATCCGATAGGTCGTCTAGCTCGCTAAGGCTTTGCGCATATTCAATTTCTTCTGCTGCATCTGGATCGTCTTCAACTAGATCATCATTATCATTACTAAAGGGGTTACCGTCTTGATCCAATATAGATGTGGTAAAAACTTCTTCGTCTTCTTCAACATATTCAATTCCTTTTTTCTTGCCAAGTTGATCGGCCTCCTTTTTACTCAGGCTCGCCGTCACAATGCCGAAGTCTTCGTTGGTTAATATTGTGCTTTGCGATGGTATTTCTTCGCCCTGCATGACGCTTACCGCATCTGCTATTTCAGCACCGCCGAGCACTTTTGATACTTCGTTCTCAGCTAAGTCCGCTGCCGACACATCTTCATTAGCGGTAATTATGTAGGTTTTACGTTTGGTAGCCATTGTTAGGTCCTCTATGGTTAGGTTTGACTATTAAATGAAACGTCCCGTTTCATACGTATCGACCAGTTGCGAACCTAAGCTGTAAAGAACTAAAAGTTGTAGGGAACTAAAAGTTGTTCGCTTCTAGCCGATTGCCACAGAGCTTATACAAGGAGCGTTATTCGGCCGTTCCTTGGCCGGTTGTTGCTCGTTTATAGTGTGTTACTTTTGCGTTAAACTTCAGTTAACGACACGCCCACACTCATTAATCAGTTACGACTTACAAGTTCAGTAAGAATTGCAAGGCTTGCCGTCCGGGCATAAAGAAGTAACCACTTCCCTTCGTGACAACAAATTGCTCAAGACTCGATAAAGTCTTTCGACCCTGCTCTGTCGGTATCGTAAATCGCTTTGACTCTGGACACTCAGCAGAAGTAAACACGTCAGACTCGCCCATTAAGTCATGAAAGCCTGTGTTACCCAACCATGTCTGCTGCACGAACTCAAATTGACGCTCGATATCGGCATTCAAGCACAT
Organism: uncultured Arenicella sp.; assembly: GCA_937918955.1. GTDB lineage: Bacteria > Pseudomonadota > Gammaproteobacteria > Arenicellales > Arenicellaceae > Arenicella. The sequence continues at coordinate 9,666 of CAKZRZ010000120.1, read as the reverse complement.
AAACATCAACCCCTGCTCATCTGTATCGACATTACGATAAGGTCGACCGACGCGTAAAACTCGGTGCCTATTCGACAGACCAATTTGGGTTTCAACATCATCTCCCAAGCTATCCCTTGGGTTTGCACGTCGCACATGAGCCCCTAGAGGACAGCGCAAGCCTTGGGGGTCTTCACTCCGATATCGAAAATTATTGTCGTTATCACCGAGCTTATAGGCTTGCTGATCACTAGCCACTTGCACTTTTGGATGACGGACAAGCGGGCGACCATCTTTCCAACGCCCAATCATCTTCGCTCCCACCCATTCAGCGCTATGTTCATTGCTACTATCTAGACTGTTTAAGTATTCGGCACTTTTCTGGCAGAAATCTTCGAACTCATTAACTTTTTGAGCAAGTTGACGTATCACTAAATAGCTGCCGTTGAGGCCAAAATCTTTGCGCGTATCTTTATGGTTTTGATTAAGTTCCTGAGGAAGAATATTGCGCCGATCTTTAGCAACGCTGACCACCGGTGATGGTGAAAAATTATCGCGTTCGTCTGGGTACCCACACAAAAATTCACCAGGCGCGACAAGTTCATCAGCTTGTTTGCTTCGCTGAGCTCTACTAGTGCCTTTGATAATTGGCTGCGAAATACCATCAGCATAACCAAAGGGCTCAATTGGCACACCGGCACTATTGCGCTCAACCTTACAATCTTGCTGTGATATCAATTCAGCGCCATGTTTATTCAATAATGCAATTAACTTCTTATTTTCAGCTTTGGAGCGCTTATCACTGTCGAAGTATCCAAGCAAAACAAAATCAACTTGCTTATCACCGCTGCCCCAAAGCCAATGATCTCGGTGGCTCTCGCCGCTGTCACCCAGAACTCTAGCACGCGCCTCGCCATCAACACCTTGGCAAAACACATTCGGAAAAATCTGAGCATCAGCTCGATCGGCGGATAATCCAAGGCGCTCTAAACCTCGATAACTGAAGGCGATCTGCCAGGCTTGTTCATCAAGCGCTTTTTCTCCAAAAGCTATGCGGGAAAAAATGTCGTTGAGTAAGTTTTTACACGCGGCCTTATCTTGTTTATCGTCAAATGCAATCAGTGACACGCGGCTAAATGGTAGGCGCTTGCCCATGCCACCAAAAACCAAGGTTTGAATACTCGATTTATCAAGACTCGATCTTGGTCGATATGATGAACCAAATAATGAAAACCACTGATCAGCTTTACTCACATCGTTAATGCTGGCAAAGCCTTCGCGTATCTTGGCATTTTTGCGAATATCTCCAGTAGTGATATCCGGGTAGGCGACATACCAAAAAGGAGTTGGTAACTGCTGTTGACGTGCCCAATACTTAAACGGTTCGCTAAATTGAGCGCCGCCTTTAGTCAAGTACTTAGTCGCAGGGAAATTCTCAGTGTTGCTCCAGACACCGGTTAGTCCTTCCGAGCCTTTAGTAATGAAGTCCTCTAAATACGATTCCCAGCTTCCGCCATAATTACTAAAAAATAAAAGTTGCTTGGTATTGGGTATGCGTACCCAGCGAGCAAAATGAATAGAATTAATTACCGAAAGCACTCCAGGTTGATTCTTATAGACTGCTGCAAGCTTGATAAACCAAAGAGCGCCACGCAGAAAAAGTGAACGCATACGACTAGGCTTAATACGCGACACTGAAAACATGTGATTCTGCCGCAATTGGTTTTCCTTAGCTGTAACCCGAGTGTAATTGCTTTGTTCTGGCAGCACAAAATCACTGGGGTCACGCTTCTCTAGATGACGAAGATAGATTATCGCTGCACTGGCGATCGAGCCGAACAATAGCGCACCACCAAGAAGCGTCATACTTATCGCGGCTCCCATACGCCCAATGGTGATCCAGATACTGTCGGAACTACCGCCGAGAATATAAAAATTAAACCCGATAAAAAACAAGGCTATAACAACTGGCAAAAGAACCCATATCTGACGAACATAGTCAAAACCAAATTTTAATAGGCCGCTCTTGGGTTCAGATAAACGGTTGCGAACTCGTGCAAAAGCCCATTCGAATTCAGCTTTTTTTGCGAGCTCTTCGCGAATTGCTTTGAGTCTCTCTAATGAATTAGTCGATGAGAGAGTCGCATCTTGGTCTAACACCATTTGATGAATCGTGTTAGCCAACTCGGCCTCTTTGTGTATTCGCTTAACGCTATGCCCAGGTGTACCACTAAAGTTTAAGCCCAGATTTTTACTCAGAGGCTCTACATCCTTGAGTCGATTTTTCTCAAGGATGCTTGCCATGGTGTGCGATGAATCAACGCCAATCGCCAGGCGAATTGAATCTCCGAGCACTGGACTGATGCCCTTCGCAAACAAGGATGCAACATTCGCGCTTTCTAAGTCACTGGATACTTCAAATAACAAGTGAGCCGACTCAATTTCTTTGCCGCCTTGCCGGAAAGCTGGACTAATCACTCCGCTAGCAAAATGAATTTGCGACTCCTTAGAAAAAATATCAATGAGACCCTGATCAACACTTAGTGGAGCTTGCCTTTGAGCTGAACTCTCAGAGTCCGAAAATTGGCAGCCAACATTTCCAAGCGACTCTAAGCCTTGCTGCAAATCATCAATATACTGAGCGTGCTTGATCGGAATACAGTATGTGCAAAGCGACTGATTGTGGTCACCATATTTACCTTGTTGATTCCAAGTCATGCTAATCGACTCAGGGAATATACCAATTCGACTTAACTTACCGGAGATACCTCGATTGATGGTCAGATCAGGCAATGAAAATAGCTTTTTGATGATTTGAGTAGAGAACGCTCGCGCCATAGGCGCGCCAATGCAATTATGTATTCCATAACCAAATATCATCGAATCTTGGCTATTGCGATTTGGCCTAAACTCATCAGGGCGATCCACCTCGTTTGAGTCAAACATTGCTGACAGCGTCGACGGAATGACTAAGCTCCCCTTAGATATTCTCTTACGTCGGCGAGTCCCATCAGCTACTACATAATCTTGCTCGCATAAGCGGAACGGGCCGAGCTGAATCGGGTTGAAACGCATGGCTTCAGCGATAACTAAATCTAGTTGCAGGTCGTCATTGTCTTTAATGGCCCCTAGCACTGCTTCTTGCGCGGCGGGCTTATCCAAGATGATCTCTAGTGCGTTTCCTAAACCAAGCATGGTAGTCGGTAAAAAGCCGAGCAACATTCCCATCATGATTGAGCGTAGATCTTGGTATGGCACACTTTTCTCATCCGCTATATGCGCCATCACTAAACGATCTAAAGCATTAAGTTCTGAGCTTGCTTCCTCCTCTGATAGACGTTTCACGCGCGCTCTAGAGTGCTCGATGGAGCTATCGATGACGTCTAGCAGTTGTTTAGCACCGCTCATCGCCAATTCTCGAGTCGCCTGGCTACCAAAGACATCGGCAAATAGAAACGAACTGACCGCCAAAGCTGAGTCATAGAAACGATCGGAGTCGGCGATAATCAAACCAAAGTATTCTTGGCACACTGCTAATGCAGAGGGCTTGAACAAGTCTTGGATAGGGTCAAAATCTGCTCCGACTGAGCGTAGACAACGAGCTGCATTTCGCTCAGTAATTTGATTGATTATTGGCTCCATTTCAGTCGGCGGGAAGGCTTTTAATATCACCTTTTTCTGGGCTCGATAGATAGCACCATCGTTGGTCCCTAAAACAAAGTCTCCACCACCGCTCACCACTTTCATTTCAGGGCCAAATGGCACCGTAAACACCTTAGTATTGGTGAGCACTTCGCGCACATCCTCAGCTCGAGTAATTAACACAAACTCTCCAAAACTAGGATTTGGAATTGTGTTACGGAGAAGTTTTAAAATTCCACGAGGGCTACGAAAAATATTTGCTGCAAGCTTCGAAACAAAACCCTTCGAGCGCAATCGCTCAAGATCAAACGGAGGGAGCGGAGAATCTAGGTTAATCTCGCGCAATTCCTCTACACGCTGGTAATACTTAATTTTTGGCATGACTACACCTCCTTGTAGACATCAATCAGACGTTGATTATATTCCTGTTTTATAAATGGGATGGCGCGAATATTATCTTCGCTGACGTTAACTTTCAGAGCACTAATTTCGGCTTTCTCTTTGACCGCGAGCGTTTTATCATCTGGCCCGTTACGGCTCACTAAAGAAGCGATTTTTATCAATCTCGCATACCAATACCTAGGCGCTAAGAATGATGAGCTCTCAGCCGTTTGAATTGCATTTTCGTAGTCATTAGAAAAATAATACGCTGCAGCTAACTCAGCCAAACTATGAAAACGATAGTAGTCTGCAGGATTTAAGGCCAGCGCATTGCGGATATCGACCGGGGCGAGTTCTGGCTTTCCTAATAACAGATTAGCACTGCCGCGCGACGAGTAGGCAAATGACAAACTTGGGTTCAAACGAATGGCTTCATCAAAAAAACCAACTGCTTGCTTAGCTTGGTTGCTCATGATGGCGATCGCGCCGAGATAGGCATGCACTCGACTGTCCGAACGGTCCATCAACATGGCTTTTCGAGACAACTTGGTGGATTGCTCTAAATCGTACTTGGTGCTTTTAAGTCCATGTTCAGACCACGCCTTCCAAAAATGCCACCACGCCAATGCGACCAGCGCCTCCGATTGATATTCATCTCGCTCGAGTGCATTTTGGTAAAGTTTCTGAGCTCGCTGAACTCCAGTGGAAGTTCGTCGCGCCATATGCTAATGACCTCGATGAACAAGCTGCCATGTCGTTAAGTCATCTATACGGCTTTCATACGCCCTGAGTTGTTCATGCTTTCCCAATTCCTGAAGTAAATGAGCGCTTATCTTGCTGGTAATTCTCTCTTGTAAATTCATGATCTCTGAGAGCTTTTCAGAAAAAGACTCCGACCAAATAATTCGCTTTGAGGCGCGACTTTCTAAGCTAACGATAATAGTTAATATCGACCCAGACACCTTAATAGAGCCGCCGAGAATATAGTCTACCCCTAAACCTTGTGCGACAGACTTGGAGCTATTCTGATCATACTCATAAGAAAAACTGGAGTTTCGAGAAATTACTTTTAGCCATTGATTATTTGATAAAGCTAAAATGACGTCGTCTGCCAAACCTTCCGACATATACTCGTCCACCGACGCATTTGCCAGTCGGAAAGGCAGCACAGCAATCAATGGTCGGCTGTCTTGATCTCGATCTTTCGAGTCTAATGATGGCTCGGATGTTGGTAGGCCCTGCGAGGCTTCTTCTAGCGTCCTTGAATTAGGCAGGGTGACATCGAAGAGCTTGATGCTATTTGCCAAATTTTCAACCTTACATTCGCTCTGAAACGCCAGCATATAGTCGATATTATCTCGAACCAGTACAGCAGTAGCCTCAGTAACAAGCACAGGCTGCCGCTTCAGTGGCGAGTATTTTTCGACGGCGTCAATTGCTGCTTTACTGGCCGCGAGCGCAATATCGCACTCGGATCCGTAGAGACGATTTTGTTGTCGATACACGAGGCCAGTATTTACGCCAATGCCGAGTTTTGCATCAGGTACCACGAGAGCATCGAGATCAAAACTCAACGATATTGCGTAGCGAACAGCGTCATAGGGACGCTCAAACTCAAGTAACAATTGATTGTCTACAACGAATACTCGTCCACCATAATTCGATGATGTATCTCGAATAAATGACACACTATTAGTAAAATCAGAGGGCGAGAGCTCAGCGAGTTGCACCGCCACAATGCTAAGCATAATTTTTTGCCCTGCCGCGGCACTCACTTCAGCCTGTTCTAGCTTGTTAGCGTTGGCATCAAGAGTAGCGGCTGAATTGGAGTTCGGTTGCTCTAGATGCCGATTAACTCGGCGCTCCCAAACTTGACGCTCTAGTACTAGCCAGTCTTCAAATTCTGGATCGCGAATATCCATGCCCTCCAATAGATCTTCATTCAGAGAACGCTTTAAACGCTCAAAATCTTGAGTCGACTTTTGTGCTTGAGCAAGCAAACGCTCAGTATCGATATTTATTTTATCTAAGCGCAGTGAAACCGATTTCTTATCAGCAATAATAAGCTGATCACTCAAATCACCAAACGATCGTCTTGCATCCAATAGTGCTTGTCGAAGACTAGCAGCCCCTTGTTCTTCACCTCGATCACTCCAGAGCTTGTCTCGCAGCCAAACTCGAGTGCGGGTAGCTCGCGGTGACAATGCTAGCATAGCCAACATGGCGCAGGTCTTTTTCGCCTTGGGTGTCAAAGGCATGCCGCTAGGATCACTAATGGAAAATGGCCCAAGCAGAAAAAAACTGCAAAGGCTCTGCTCTGCATTTGCGTTGAGGGGCTGATCGGTTCTCGGCTCTACATCACCGGATTGAACGCTCACGCTCGTGCCTCCTAGGCTTTGCTGAAATTCACGTACGATTAATTCTGGGTAGGCTGCACTTTTAGCGGTAATGCCATCGCACGCAGAATTGGTTCCGAAATTACTTGGCATGGTAGCAACCTCCTTTACAACCGTCAATTTCAGCCTTGATTAAACAGGCTCCATTTGTCGAACTTCCTTTTGATGCGCAAATACAATGCTAAAGGCTAGCAAATTTCCCATAATCAAATCGAGATTTTATCGAACGATGTGTAACGATAGGCCCAGTGTAGACCACCTCAGTTTTGATCTTGCCAGTGTATTGCCTTCTCCCCGATAGACACACCCGCCTTTAGCAATGTATTCAGCATTCCCCCCTACCAAACCTCGGATGTTAACGTTAATCGTAGAGCGTTAAAGTTCCGTTAATAAATCGTCTGTTTTGCGAAACTTCACCGTTTAAATTGCCTAAAAGCTAGGTAGCTCAAGGCTTAGGGAGCAACCATCAATTTCAAGCCTTCATTTACTAGAAAACTAAAAGGTTTAATATAATTATACTATTAGTTATATTTTTCGAACTATATACAACTTAGTTTACAATAGAGCCACCTAAATACATTCTTAGCTCTCTACTATTCAATCCCAAAGCTCATCGAGTACGGGAAACACAGGCGCTCTTAGAGCGCAGGAGACTAACAATGAATACGCTAGTAAACACAATAAAGCACGCGGCTATCGCGATAGCCACTGTCTTTCTCGCAAGTAGTCAGGCCGTGGCGAGTGGGCTACTCACTGCTAACGGCAGCAATGCCGACTTAGAGATTCAAGATCACGTTGTCTCAGTCAGCATCGAAGATGGCTACGCGATCACCACCGTCGACAATACGTTTTACAATCCGTCGAATACAGAGTTAGAAGCGGTGTATGAATTCCCAGTGCCTAAAAACGGCACAGTGGCAGAGTTCACTGTTTGGATTGACGGTAAAGCCATTATTGGCGAAGTCGTCGAAAAAGAACGTGCCAAGAAACTATACGAATCAGAAAAGGCCGCTGGCCGAGATGTTGGCTTAACGGAGAAGATTTCGTTCTATCGTTTTGAGTCAAAGGTATCTCCTGTTCGCCCTCAGCAAACCACAAAGACTCGATTAGTCTACATGCAGCCTGCAGATGTAGAAGGCGGCATTGGTCGCTACGTCTACCCGCTTGAAGAAGGCGGCACAGACCAAGCGAAACTCGACTTTTGGCAAACGGATGATTCTGTGTCCGGCCAGTTTAGCTTTGATTTAACTTTACGATCTGGTTTCCCTGTTGAAGCCGTCAGAGCGCCAGCGCATACAGCAGCTCAAATTTCTAGTAGCGACGCAAATAACTGGAAGCTTCAAATAAATACCAACGGTATCTCAAGCCCGACTACAGCTACAAGCGAATCAGTAGTGGAAATCTCCGAGGACAATCGTGATCAACACTTTGAGTCAGCGAACCAACCTCAATCGAACGGCAACCGTTTAAACCAAGACATCGTGGTTTACTGGCGTTTGAAGGCTGATTTACCTGGTGCAATTGAATTAGTAACGCATAAAGAAGCGAGCGAACGACGCGGTACATTCATGATGACAGTGACACCTGGCGTTGATCTACAGCCGATTACCGAAGGCCGCGACTGGGTATTCGTACTTGATCGCTCAGGTTCTATGAACGGTAAATACCAAACGTTGATGGACGCGACTGGTCAAGCTCTGAATAAGTTAAGTGTTAACGACCGTTTTCAAATCCTTTTATTTGATGATCAAGTAGAGGAAATCAGTAATGGCTGGATGAGTGCAGATCAGGTTTCAATCGAAAAAGTTGAACGTGCTCTCAATAATTCGGCTCCTCGTGGTGGCACCGACCTGTATCGAGGCTTATCAAAAGCCATCGACAAGTTAGATGTCGATCGCACATCGAGCATTATTTTAATCACTGATGGCGTTGCCAACGTTGGTAAAACTGAGAAGAAAGACTTTATCGACCTAATGACGAAACAAGATGTACGTCTGTTCACCGCAATCATGGGTAATAGTGCCAACCGACCGATGCTAGAGAGCATGACCAAAGCATCAAAGGGTTTTGCAACAAGCGTCTCTAACAGCGACGACATCATGGGTGTATTGATCAGTGCCATAGAGAAAGTCAAGTACGAAGCGTTACATGACGTAGAGCTGAAGATCAAAGGCGTGAAAACTAAAGATCTAGTAGCCAACAAGGTAGCAACGCTTTATCGCGGCCAACAAATGGTGATCTTTGGTCACTACTATGGCAGCGGAGAAGCAGTAGCTCGCTTGGATGCAAAAATCTCAGGTGAAGACAAGCAATACAAAACTACCTTTAACTTCCCTAATGAAGCAACTAGTAACCCTGAGATCGAACGTCTATGGGCATACGCCAAAATTGAGCAAATAAAAGATGAGTCAAGCTACTTAGGTACCGAACTCAGCGATCATCGATCAGCGATTGTTAGCACTGCCACCGAATACGGCTTAGTTACTGACTTCACATCAATGATCGTAATGACAGATGAACAGTTTGAAGCCAACGGTATCGAGCGCAATAACAAAAAGCGTCGCGAGGCTGAACAGGCAGCACAACAAAAGCGTGCCAAATCTGGGGTTCAACAACGTCAGGTTGATCAAAGTGCACCTGCATTTAGTCAAAATCGTCCAAGTTACAGCGGTGGCGGCGGTGGAGGTGCCATCAACCCAATGACGCTAATAATGCTATTACCACTGCTTGTCGCCTTTATGAGACGCCGCACTATTAAGCAGTCTTAGCAAACAGGTTTATCGTTTCACAGGGACGTGAGGCGATATTTTTCTCAATAGTAATAACTATCAAAATAGGATTTCATCATGCGAAGCACATCCGTTTTACAAAGCCAGAACAAAGTTGGTTCCAGCGTCAGATTACCGATTATTAGCCTATTATTGGGCTCTGCTTGCGCGTTAATTTTTTGGATCTTTGGCGCGATACCAAGCACCCTAATCTTTCATGCAGAAGAAGGCCAAAGAGCTTGGCAATGGCTAAGCAGCCATTGGGTACACATCAGCAAACAACATCTAGTTTGGAACATGGCAGCTTTGCTGATTCTAGGTAGCCTTATCGAACAAACATCCCGTCTATTGGTATTAGCGGCGTTAGCCTTAGGCATTCTCGGAGTAAACTTTTACCTAGCCTTGTTCTATAGCCTAGATGCCTACGCAGGCTTGTCAGGTGCACTGAATTCACTATTGGTAATCGCGCTGTACTGCCTATATCAAAGACCCGACTACCG
>CAKZRZ010000119.1 GCA_937918955.1 uncultured Arenicella sp. | reverse complement strand
GTCCTGTATGCTCTCGTTACTCAATCCGCTAATGATGATGATTTGTTCGCTGTTGAGAAGGTTAGATTTGTACATAGAGCGTATCATTTGCAAACCGTCCATGCCGGGCATGTAGACGTCAGAAATGACCAGGTCAGGCACTTTTCGGCCGATTTCGACCAAACCTTCAAACCCATCATTTTTAACAACTACTTTAATCGGCAGTTTCCATGAGTTGATTGCAGCTTCATAGAATTTAGAGACGGTGGGGTTATCCTCTACTACCAATATGGTTTTGTGTGCGTTTGCTTGCTCGGTATCAATATTTTGCGCAGATATGTAATCGTCTACCGACGAAGACACTATTCTTCGATGGCCGCCGGCAGTTTTCCAGGCTTCGAGAGAGCCGTTTTCGACCCATAGTTGCACCGTGCGTACGGATACCCCGAGTAGTTTTGCTGCTTCGACAGTTGAGTAGTATTCTTTAGAATTCATGTAAGTTGTCCAGAGTAGGGTTTCAATATTGATAATATTATCATTTTTATCACTAATCAATGTGAATTTGCGTCTAAAGAGGTTTTATTCGCGTAATTTCTGAGAATAGTGATAAATTCGAGCCCTTCGGCAATGGCGTTGCCTATTAACAGAATCAAATATTGTTAACATCTGTTACTTGGTCTTGCATGCTTAGTTCTCCCTGCAATAATCAAGCTCCAATTTCGGAACTGAATGAGATAAAAATGAAATTAAAACTATTAACTCTTGCTGTTGGCCTATGTTTATCTAATGCGGCGTTTGCTGAAGGCTGGAAGGGGCAAGGAGAAGCTGGGCTTGTTAAAGCGAGCGGCAATACCGACAGTGAAAATATCAATATTGGACTAAAATTTTCGAACGAAGGCGAGGTCTGGAGTAATCACTTTGATATAGCTGCCTTAAAAGCGTCAAACAATGATATTGATTCAGCCGATAGCTTGTCTGCAAATTACACCTTGAAACGTGTTTTGTCTGAGCGTAGCAATGTCTTCTTTAATTTGTCGTACCTAGACGATGACTTCGACGGATTTACTGAGCAAGTTGGCGCAGCGTTAGGCTATGGTTATAAGGTGATTGATAGCGAGCCCGTTGCTTGGGAAGTAGGTGCTGGTATAGGTTATCGCGATACTTCTGAGCTGTTCCTGCTTGATGATGGCAGTGAGCTTGCGGGCGAAGATTTGAGCGGCGCAACGTTCGTATTGCGCTCTGATTATCGAAACCAGTTAACACCAAATACTCAATTTATTGATACGTTTAGAGCAGATATTGGCTCAGACAATACTTATGTTGAGAACGAGGCTGCCATTTTGGTTTCGATGAATGAAAAGTTTGCTCTCAAGGCTGGAATTGTAATTCGCCATAACACCGATCCAGCGGATGGCTTTGACGAGACTGATACGATTTCAAGTGTAAGCTTGGTCTACAACTTTGCAAATTAGAAAGCGTTGTAGAGCGGCAAGTTTAATCTCTTAAATCAATATGAGGTTTTGGGGCATATATCCATATATGTCCTTTCGCTAGTCTAGCGCTCGGTGGGTTCTCACTTGGTTCGAAACGACGCGTAGCGTTAGCGATTCTATGTGGTTTGTCTAGCCAAGCTCGAGTGTCTCGCGAGACGTGCTATGTATATGCGAATACAAGTCAGTCTGCTCGGAACATCTTGCCAGTTTTAGTTAATACTTTGCGTAAGTGCGAGAGCATCTTTTCAAGCACTTCGGGCGAATATGGTTGGTCGGCAATATTTCCCCATACTGGCTTTGGCCACACGCTATCGCTTTTGTATCTCACTACATGGTGCACATGAAGTTGCGGCACCATATTGCCGATCGATCCGACATTTAGTTTATCGCCGTTAAAGCGTTCCATTAATGTTTGGCTGATAAGAATTGACTCGTGATGCAGTTGGGCCCGGTGATCTTCCCGCAGGGCATGCCATTCTGTTGCGCCCTCTATGCGCGGCACCAAAATTATCCACGGCAGTTCCGCGTTGTTCATTAGTAGCACATCACTTAGTGGCAGTCGGCCAACGAGTTCGGTATCGGCGGCGAGTTGTGAGTGGAGTGAATACATAGTCTGAACTTAATTTTAATAGATCGTAGATTGCCATGCCGCGTTGTCACTGGCAAGCTCGCTTACTTTCGGTATACTGCCCCGCATGACCAGACTTGATGAAATCGCTGAGCAAATTAGCGCTAAACAACAGCCGCCGGTGCATTTATGGAAGCCGAATAATGTAGGCACTATCGATATCAAAATCGACAGTAACGGTTTTTGGTTTCATGAGGGTGAGCCGATTTTGCGCGATAAGTTGGTGGGCTTGTTTGCGAGTATCTTGTGGTTCGAAGACGGCCAACATTTTCTGGTGACACCGGCTGAAAAGCTCGCAATAGAGGTCGCGGATACGCCGTACTTAATTCATCAAATGGAGAAGTTGGATGACACGTGGGTTGCGGTCACTAATACGCATGAGCAGATTATAATTGGTGACCAACACCCTGTGACCTTGCGCGAATATCAAGGTCAATGGTTGCCGTACGTAAATGTGCGTTACAATCTTTGGGCGCGATTAAATCGAAGTGTTTACTTTCAATGGGTAACTGAGGCCATGGATGTTGCTGATGACGAGGCCAAGGAGTTGTGGTTGCAAAGCGGCGATTATCGTTTTCGTTTAAGCTCCTGAGTTTAACCTCTTAGCAGAAATGGTTAACGTTTCTGCTGCTCGAGTATCGCTTCTTTGGTGCGCTCGTAACTGTTGAAACGTTGTTCGCCAATCTTGCCATCTTCAACCGCAGCTAAAATAGCACAACCGGGCTCTTGTTCGTGCTGGCAATTTCTGAATTTACAGCGTCCTAGCAGCTCGGCGATTTCGACAAAGCCGTGTTGGAGTTGCTCAATGTCGATGTGCCATAAACTAAAATCTCGAATGCCGGGTGAATCGATTAATTGCCCTCCGCAAGGCAGATGAAACAGCTTGGCTTTGGTTGTGGTGTGTGTGCCTTCACCTGATGACTGCGATAGCTCGCCAACTTCAAGCTTGGCGTCTGGTAGTAAGGTGTTGATGAATGACGATTTCCCCACCCCTGATTGGCCGACTACAATGCTGGTTCTTTGGTCAATGAGTCCGGGCAATCGACCAAGTTGGGCTTCTTGGTGCCTCGAGCTGATAATTTTGCAGGTGTGGTATCCGAGTTGTTGGTATCGATCTAGCAATTGCTCGAAGGGTTCTGCATTATCTTGGTTGATTAAATCCGCTTTGTTGAGTACTAGCACAGGGCGGATGTTCATTAACTCGGCGGCGACTAGGTAGCGGTCAATCAAGTTTGGCTGGGGTTCGGGCTCGCAGGCTATAACTATCAGCATTTGATTGATATTTGCCGCCACCGCTTTTAGATTGCCAAAATTATCCGGGCGCTCAAGAATCGAGCTGCGCTCCAAGCGGCTTTCTATCACACCTGTTTTTTCGGCACCGGCGCGCCAAACAACCTTGTCTCCAGCAACTAGAGTTCCTAGGTTGTTGCGCGAAACACAACGATGAATCTGACCTTGGTCGTCGCCTTCAAGTGCTTCAACTTCAAAATGTTTGCTGTATCGACAAATGATTAGGCCGTGTTGTTCGCTGCTCAGTTCGCCAGATTGTGCTTGCCGGCTAAGGTCACGCTCTTTTTTTTGTGAGCGCGCTTGCCGCTCCTGCTGAATTTTCTCAGCGCGCCATTCCTGGCGTCGATTTAGCTTTCGCTTGCTCATGAGTAGGCGTTAATTGACACTAGTTTTAATTTTTCGACCCTAGGAAGCTTTTTTAACTGATACTCTCTAGAGCATGCTTGAGCTCTATTTTGACAAACTTCTTGATAGACTAGTTCTACTGGGCGCCTAACACGGGTATAGCGGGCGCCTTTTTTGTTATCAGTATTGTGTTCGTCTAAACGTCGGTCAACATCGGTGGTAATGCCGGTGTAAAGCGAATCGTCCGCACAGCGAAGCATATAAACCATCCAAGTCATGAGCTTGGGTTCAATGTTAACGTTAAATTCAATTCTGGGGTCTCATCGCAACGCAGTGGCGTTTGTTGTTTCAATATCAATAGTTTGGCAGCTTGTTGCATCATTATATGTAAAAGTACCCGATTTTGTTGAATAAACAGAAATTCAGCAACTTGGCTAATAAATGACACTTTTCGATTAACAAAAAAAGATCAATGATGTATGTTAGGAGGGTCAAACGATATGAATAACAATAATTTAAACCGATAAGTTAGCAAACTTGCTTAGATTTTTACTGATTTATCGAGTCGGCTCTTGATAAGTTGTACTCAGAAGGCCCCACAGAAATAATAAATATGTCGGAAAATACTACTCAACCTGCTGCAAACACCACTCCTGCGTCCGAATGTCGCGTGATGGTGATAGATGACAGTAAAACAATTCGCATGACTGCTGAGACCATTCTAAAAAAGGAAGGCTATGAGGTGTTTACTGCGACCAATGGTTTTGAGGCGATGTCAGTAATTACTGATACCAGGCCAGATATCATTTTTGTCGATATTATGATGCCGCGTTTAGATGGCTACCAAACTTGTAAATTGATCAAAAATAATAGCTATTTTCGCAATACGCCTGTGATCATGCTTTCGAGCAAAGATAGCTTGTTTGATCGTGCACGTGGGCGTGTTGCAGGCTCAGAGCAGCACATCAACAAACCATTTACTAAAAGCGAATTGCTAGAAGCGATTAATCGATACGTCTAGCAAACTCATTACTTACTATTTAAGGCCGCAAAACCTTTAGACCGAAAATCATTGTTTGAATTAATTTAAGACCCTATAACAATCTATGTCTACTAAAACTGTACTAGTCGTCGACGACTCAAAAACCGATTTTTTATACGTTAAGAACATCCTTGACCATGGCGGCTATAAGGTCGTCTACGCACCGTCAGGAAAAGAGGGTGTTGAGGCCGCAAAACAGGTCAAACCTGATTGCATTTTGATGGATGTGGTTATGCCAGAGATGAATGGGTTTCAGGCGACTCGAGCAATTTCACGCCAGTTAGAGACGGCAGATATACCTGTATTGATGCTTAGTTCAAAGTCTCAGCAAACCGATCGCGTTTGGGCGGAACGACAGGGCGCGACTGACTACTTGGTTAAACCCGCAAACCCTAAGCTTTT
>CAKZRZ010000118.1 GCA_937918955.1 uncultured Arenicella sp. | reverse complement strand
ATAGAACAAAATGCGTTCTGTCGTCGTGGTTTTACCCGCGTCGATGTGCGCCATGATGCCTACATTTCGGTATCTATTGAGTGGAGTTGAACGTGCCATTCTATTTCGTATCTATTGCTAACTATTTAGTAAAAAGCTATGTCTAACGACTAATTCTGTTTCAATTTGTAAAAGAGCTATTCCCCGGCGCGCGCTTTAGCGCACTTGGGCTCAAGGCTGCCGAGCTTCGAAAAACCAAACCACGACTCTTTTGAGAAGCCATAAAAACCAATTTTGGAGTTTGCGGCCCAGATCGGCTAACACCTTCGTGCAAGCCGACCGATTGCGACGCAATCGTCGCGAATAAAAAACTAGAAGCGGAAGTGCGAGAACGCTTTATTCGCTTCAGCCATACGATGAACGTCTTCGGTTTTGCGCATTGCGCCACCACGTTTTTCGAAGGCATCAATCAATTCACCAGCTAAGCGCTGCATCATTGACTTCTCAGAACGATTACGTGCGTACTCAACGATCCAGCGCATCGCCAAAGCAGTACGACGACTCGCACGAACTTCAACTGGCACTTGGTAAGTAGCACCACCAACACGTCGAGATTTAACCTCCACCATTGGCTTAACATTTTCTAAAGCACCGTCGAAAATTTCTAACGGGTCTTCGTCACGACGCTCAGCAATCAGATCTAATGCGTCATAAATAATTTTTTCTGCGATTGATTTCTTGCCATCTTTCATCAAGATGTTTACAAATTTCGCTAGCGTTACGTTACCGAATTTTGGATCAGGTAAAATCTCGCGTTTTGGGACTTCTCTTCTTCTAGGCATAACATGCTTCCTTAAGCAGTTTATTCTCAGACCGACTCTCAGCTCTCGCTAAGACCTCAGCCCAATACTTATGTCTTTACGACAAATATTCAGTAATGTCTTAATTTAAGTAGACTTAAGACTTAAGACTTAGGCTTCTTAGCACCGTACTTAGAACGACCTTGACGACGTTCAGATACACCTGACGTATCAAGCGCACCACGTACTGTGTGATAACGAACACCCGGTAAATCTTTAACACGACCACCGCGAATAAGAACCACACTATGCTCCTGCAAGTTATGACCTTCACCACCGATGTAGCTAGTCACTTCAAACCCGTTCGTCAAGCGAACACGCGCCACTTTACGTAGAGCTGAGTTTGGTTTCTTAGGAGTAGTTGTGTAAACACGAGTACAAACACCACGGCGCTGAGGACAAGCCATAAGCGCTGGAACGTTAGATTTTTGTACCTGCTTCTTGCGCGGGTTACGTACTAATTGATTAATAGTTGGCATAATCTAATTTTAGTTTTTTAAAAAATCGATGAAAACCCAATAAAATCAAGCCTTCAGAGCGACAAAAACCCCAAACACAAAGCTTGAGGCGTCAAAGAGGTCGCGATGTTAGGCTTTCACCTAGGCAAAGTCAAGCAAATACGCAGCATACGCCGCGATTTGTTAAACAATATCTCGATCTCATAAATGTGTGTTATTTCTGTCTTCCGAACTCTAGTTCTAGGGCTCGAAAGCTATCGTCTGACCAATGAGGCTTAAGCTCATATCAAGCGGGTTTGCGCAAAATAGACAACAAGGTCAAAGGCAGTAACGACATTTCAGAGCGCGCAGTCTATTCCCGTGACCGCTTCATTGCAAGTTAATCGCGTATAAAAACCGAGAAAGCCGAGCAATATGGTTATATTTTGACATTTAAATTGGAGGCCGAGAAAAAAGCCCGAAAATGCTGCGGCAACGATACCCTGTAAGCGCATATTATTCTCTCAAGGAGCGGCTAAAGAAGCGAACCCAAGTTAGCGGCTAGGAGTCAACAACACTGCCAAACAAGCTCCAAGCTATTGGCGCGATTGATAGCGCCAGTACCAGCCCCATACTTACGTTGAAGTAGCGCTGTTTTCGTGGATCGCTAAGCACACGCTTTAAACCCGAACCAAACATTAACCAGACGCCCGCGCTTGGAAATGCCATAGCGAAAAAAACCAATCCAATCAAAATGATTTGCAGATTAATATCAGCCCCGACCGTTGTATAAGTCGCAATTGCGCTGGTTCCCATAATCCAAGCCTTGGGATTGACCCATTGAAACAGTGCGGCCTGTATAAAGGTAAATGGCTTTGTTGTAAGCTCATCAGACTCTGAATCGAGATTGCCTGGTGCCGCACTAGCGATCAACCATGCTAAATACAGTAAATAAATCACGCCAATCAACTGAATAGCCTTATGCAATAGCGGATACGCCTCGAACATATAGCCCAAGCCAAAGCCAACCGCTAGAAACATGCTAGGGAAGCCAAAACAAATACCGAGCAAATGGGGCATGCTCGCACGCCACCCATAATTTAGGCCTGAGGCCATAATCATGATGTTATTGGGCCCCGGGGTAAATGCGGCTGCAATTGCAAACGGAATGAGTGCTGGATGAATTTCCAAGACTGACTTAGCGGTTAGATGAGTTCGGGGCCCATAATAGCGTCAAGCGCTATAAAGGAAAACCATTGATAGGCAATTCCAATTGCCAAGTATGATTGGAGTGGTTAAGGTATTTAACTATAGCTTGTTCGTGTTAACCCGATCCGTGAGGCCAATAACAATGCTTTGTATCAGCACCAAGCGCAAAAGCAGTCGCGCCATACCCCAAACTCTTTGCATCATAAGTGCTGCAACTATTTGTATTGCGCAACTTTCGAGCGCCATGGCCTCCCCCTCTCTGAACGGTAAGCCTAACCCTGTTGCCGTCGAGCAAGCACTAAAAGAGTCACGCGCAAAACTGCCAGCGACAAAACTAAGTAGCTCTGAGCAAAAAATCGGCAACTTTCTTAGACCGATGATCCAAAGGCAAAAGGCGAAAGTAGCACAGCCAATTTCGCCAATGGTTAACTTAAAGAGCAGCGATACCGTCCAGGTTTATGTAAAGCTCGCGCAAATGAACACGGAGAACTTGAATGCACTTCGAGATATTGGCCTAAACATTGAAATTTCTGTAGAGACGCTGAATAAAGTTCAAGGCTGGATTAACATCAATCAAATCGAGAAGCTCGCTGATTTAGATCAGGTCGAGCGGATAACAGTCCCTAGCTATGGGCAGCCAGCAGCAGGCAGGGTAACCACACAAGGCGACCGAATTTTGCAGGCCGACCAATTGCGAGCTCTCGGCGCCACTGGCCAAGGTGTAAAAGTAGGCATAATATCGGATGGCGCTAATAATTGGCGCGAAGCCTCAAGCTCAGGAGACTTGCCACAAAATGTAACTACCTTTGGATCTTGCGCCACTCGAGCGGCCGATCCACAGAACTGTCGCTCACGACTTACTTGCAATGAAGGCACGGCAATGGCCGAAATCATTCATGATATCGCTCCTGACGCCGAATTGGCGGTTGCCGCAGTAAGCACCTCGCTCGAGTTTATTCAGCAAATTAACCGTCTCGCCACTGTTTTCAATGCCGATATCATCGTTGATGATTTGGGTTTTTTTGGGGAACCGTACTTCGAAGATGGCGATTTAGCTCGAGCTGTCAGCGCACTGCCCGCGGACATATTGTATTTTTCTAGCGCCGGAAATAGCGGCAACACACACTATGAAAATCAATATTCAACATTCTCAAGCTCGCGGCATAATTTCGGCGTTCAAAATGGAGTCAATGATGATGCCATAGGCTTTCAAATTCGCCCGGATCGAGGAGCGTTTGTATTACTTCAATGGAGTGATCGTTATGAAAGCCCAAATAGTAACTACGACCTATTTGTTTTCGACGAAAATACCCAGATCGCCAGCAGCGCCGGACCGAATCAAACAGCTATTGAGGGGAACTGCATATTTAATGGTGGCTCAAGCGATATCGTACGATTCGCCGTGGTCGACAAAATTTCAGGATCAAACCGGCGTTTAGAAATGTTCTTTCTCGGTGCTAGCGCGATTGAATAC
>CAKZRZ010000117.1 GCA_937918955.1 uncultured Arenicella sp. | reverse complement strand
TACTTCATTTCAAACGCAGCTTAGGCTAATCTTTGGGATTTAATACTAACACATACAGGGGATTTCTAACGTGCACCTAATGTTAACAAGCCAAGTCAAATTGAGGTTTTTGCCACCAATAACAAGCGTTGTCTTATTGGTTTTCTTATTTTTTAGTTATAGCGCTCAGGCGGCAAAGTCTGTTGAGACATCGAACCCCGTAAAGTCAGTCGCGAGTGACAAAGCACGTGTCTATATCGGAGTTGCCAACAAAGCTCTTAGCGATAAATGGCTCTATGACTGGGATGTCAGAAAATTGAAAGCGCAATGGTTTGGTAATCAGAATCGTTATTATGCGTTCAATTTATTAACACGAGAGGGTGAGGCTTTATTGCCGCTTGCTAAATTTGCCAATAATCGTAACAAGTACCCGCATGGACATTATTTTTTCGACTTTGACCCGCAAGAACTTGAACTCGTGGTTTTTGCCTTGAATACTCAGAACTTCTCAACTATTCAAGGTCTTCCGGGAACTATTAAACTCAATCTCGAAGCTGGTAAAACCTATGTTCTAGGCTATGGTGCAGGTGCATTAGAAGGTCGTGCAATTCCGGTTAACCAAATCGTTGATGCATCGCTGGAGCCTAAGTTGTTCGATTTTTGTAATAATCTAAGAGGACGCAAGCTTGATCGTAAAAAGCGAAAAGCCCTCAGAGAAGAGTTTTACGAGCTTGGTGGCTCGAATTATGCCAAGCAAATGGCTTGCGATATTGTGACTTTGGCACAACCCTACGTTGGTGATAAAAAACTCGATCGCATGACTAAATGGGTGGATAAGAAGCAGGATAAACTAGCTGACTTTGTTGAAAAACGCCGAATGCACGACGAAAAGCGAGCGCTTAAAAAGGCTAAGAAAGATGCGACAAAGGAAGATGCACGGTAATTCTCTCTGTCTTAATACTAAAAAGCCACATCAAAGTGATGTGGCTTTTTATTTTGAAGCTTAGAACTAGATGGTTTACTAGTCGTCCAAATCTTCGTCTGCTTCTAACTCAGTTGAAGCAACTGAACGAATTTTTGACCATTTTTTATCAGCCAATGTAATAGCTTTAGATTGCTTAGCTGTCCAAAGTTTTGAAACGTTGGCACTGTTGTTTACGTATAACTTGTTATCCACAACAGCGAAAACGGTTGGGTCAATCGGAAATTTAGCGCCGATTGCTGCACCATACGCACAAAAACCGCCGTATTGAGGAGCATATTTTTCAGGGTTTGCCTTAAACAAATCACGGTTAGCTTCTGAGCTGAAGTGGTAGATTGCGCCGTCATGGGCTGCCGATATACCTG
Organism: uncultured Arenicella sp.; assembly: GCA_937918955.1. Classification (GTDB taxonomy): domain Bacteria; phylum Pseudomonadota; class Gammaproteobacteria; order Arenicellales; family Arenicellaceae; genus Arenicella. The sequence continues at coordinate 14,827 of CAKZRZ010000117.1, read as the reverse complement.
CGTAGCCTTTTACCGCCGCATTTTCAGTGAAATATGAAACGGCATCGTGGCCACCTAAGATTACGCCATTAGCGTCTTGTTGTGTTTCTTCAGCGGCAAAACTAATTGTGCTGAAAAGGATTGCAGAAGCGGCGACTAGGCTTGCTAAAAGGTTTGTTTTTTTCATGTTGGTACTCCGAAAGTGTTAATGTAGTTGTCATAATTGACAAGTTTTGTTTATCGAGAGAGCAGTTGGTAATTCGTGATTTCTGTGCTTGCTCGAACACGATGAATTTTACTGATCTTACTGAGTTGATATATGCTCTGTCTGCCACGTCTTATGTCCAATCGTTCATGAATACAATCGATCAACTTTTTTCGCCCTTAAAGCTCGAAGCTAATGTGTTTCACAATGGCCAATACTGCGGTGCTTGGGCAATTGATGTCTCAGGTTCAGAAAAAATGACCTTTCACGTTGTTGTTCGCGGCAGCTGTTATCTCAACTTCAATAATCAGTTGACTAAGTTGACCGAGGGAGATGCGATATTCTTGCCAAGCGATGCAAAACATATTATCACTAATCTACCAGAGCAAGACATTTTGCTTAATGAGGCTGATACGTTGCCAATGCAAGCGGTTTTAACTGAGCCTTCTACAGGCTTGGTTTGTGGTAATTTTGGCCATGAGCATCCGTTGTTCGGCCGATTAATGAAGCAGTTGCCAGAAGTCATCATTGTGAGACGTGAAGAGGGTTTAGCATGTGCGAAAATAATTGATGTGATCATTGACGAGTCAGCTAGGTCTGGCGTAGAAAGTAGTTTGTTGCTAAACAGACTATCTGATTGTTTGTTTTTTTCGATGGTGCAGGAGTATGCTGATCATGACAGCGGCGTGTTCGCTGCTTTAGCTCATCAGAAGTTGTCGCGTGCGATGGAGTTAATTCATCAGAAAACAGAATCAGCCATAAGCTTAGATGCACTTGCTGAGGCCGCGGGAATGTCTCGTTCGGCGTTCTCTAGTTTGTTTAAATCTTTAGTTGGTTTATCGCCAATGGATTACCTGAAGCAATGGAGAATGACATTAGCGTACCGCTGGTTAGCTGATGATGGCGTTTCAACCTATGAGGCAGCTTTGCGCAGCGGCTACGAGAGTGAATCGTCGTTCTCAAAGGCGTTTTCTAGTGTGATGGGGTTTGGTCCGGGAAAAGCTCGTGCTGGGCAACGCTAAATTAAAAAAAGTTTAGAGCGGATAAGGCTCATCGGCGAAGGCTTTAATTGCACCATTTAGAACTCGGTATAGCCCCCATAGCCAAGCAATGCCTAAGATCGCGAAGCCGATAATAATGGGTGTGGTCGCCCAACCAAGTAGGAACCAAAACAGGCTCCACCAAAAAACTCGGGTAGCGTTTACAAGGTGACTATGAAAATGTGTGCCGATGGCTCCCTTCTTTTGAATCATTGCCCATATCGCGCCAAACAATAGTGGGATGGCTGTGAATAATCCTATTGCCAATAGGATATAGGCAACCAATGAATGCGTTTTATATTCGCTATTGCTAACCGCTGATGAATTGATTACAAGGCTCATTGTGTCCTCTAGGCCTAGATTTTGGCCAGTTTGTTTAAATAAATCCCTAGCTTTAATCTCTTTTTATATAGTGGCTAATGCATCGATTTCAAGTCGCTGAAAATATCCGTAGCGCTTATTTAAGCCCTAGAAATAAATGGTTACCGAATTAAAATCAACGGCTTCGGCTAAATCGGGTACGGTACAACTTTGATAGCGCTCATGCGCGTTTACGCCTTTAAGCTCCTCAGGTTTAACTCGTGAGTCGGCAATCATGACTTTCGAGTATTGCCTCAAGAAATTCTCTAAAAGCGGGATGTTTGCACGATCATAGAATACGTCGGCAATCAGCATAATGGTTTCAGGCTTATGATGGTCGAGGTCAGCTAAATCATCGCAGAGTTCAATGTCTACTTCATTGATTTCTGCATTCAGAGCCGCCGCAGATAGAGCATTAGGATCAATGTCGAGCGCAATACTTCTTGCGGCTCCTGCCATTGATGCTGCGATCGCGACCACGGCCGAACCACAGCCAAAATCGATAATGGTTTTACCTCTGATCTGCTCAGGGTTATCGAGTATGTAACGAGCCATCACCTGCCCGCTGGCCCAACAGAATGCCCAATATGGCGGCTCATCCATAAGATATTCAACTTGCGCAGAGCTAAGTTGTTCTTGAGGATAAGCGCCATCAATTAAAGCGAGGTCAATTTCAGGTGCCAACGGTAAAGCTTGAACCACGAGCTTTGCCGCCGGTACCTTTTTTTGCATGGTGTGCTCGAGCTGCTCATGTGTATTGAGAGTTCGAACTATCTTCGCTAGACCAGTCATAATGACTTAGTTTGCTAGTTCTTCCTCAAGCATCTTGATCAAAGCCTGTTTGTCTAAGGTGTAGTCTTGATCTTGATTTAACTGCACAGTCTTGGTGAGCATGGCGCGAATGATTGCATGTGCTTGCGCTTCATTAGGTGTGACCATGTAGCGGAACTTTGGCTTCTCCGTACTCATGAAATGCAATGCGGCATCGGCAACGTCTTGTGGGTCTTTGCCTTTATCCACTTGAGTGAGACTCGCCAATAGACCTTCTCGCTCTTGAGCATAGTCTGATTTTTCACTCCAGTATTCCTTATCGAGAATGCGTTTACGAGCAGTATTGCCGATTTGTGAGGCATAGTTGCCGGGTTCGATCACGCCAACCGTTATGTCGTATCGCGCAAGTTCAGTTTGAAGTGCCTCAGTAAATGCTTCGACAGCATGTTTGCTCATAGCATAGTGACCAAAGAAGTTGGAGGCTCTAATGCCAGCAATCGAGCCAGTGGTGGCAATACGACCTTTGCTCTTCTTAATCATTGGCACGAATGCTTGGGTTACGCGATACGGTCCGTAGACGTTAACGTCCATTTGATACTCGAGTTCTGATACATCAACTTCGGCGATTGGGCCAAATACCGCAACGCCCGCATTGTTTATCAGCCCGTACAATCCACGACCTTTTGCTTCAATGGTTTTTACCGCTGCGTCTATTTGGCTTTGAATAGTGACGTCGATCTTGATTGCCTCAACGTTCTCCATAGCCTCAAGGCGTTTCATATCGGCTTCTTTACGCGCGCCTGCATAGACAATGTAGCCCGCTTTAGACAGCGTTTCAGTCATCTTTAAGCCAAGGCCCGAGGTGGCACCTGTTATCAAAATGGCCTTTTCAGATTTTTCAGCATGGTGCGCGGCGAAGCTCAGCTGCGTAAACAACAAGCTTGAGACTAGGGTTATTGTGAGAAGTAGGGTAGTGCGAAAAGCTTTCATCGAGTGTGCTCCTTATATTGATAGGGGCACTAGCCTAAGCTATTTGAAGTGATAAGTCTGTCAGCTGACACTGCCAGTTAAGGCTCTGTGCCCAACCCCTCTAAAACTTTGCGTGATAGAGAGTTTTGAGTTTATGGGCAGAGAATTCTGGGGCAGTGGTTTGCCCCAGTTTTTTGCAATTAGAACGGTAAGCTAGAGAATACGAGCACTTGAAGTTCAGAAAAGCTCATTTTCTTGCCATTTAGCCTGATTTCTTCGCCCAAGGCTAAGTTTAAGGCGTAGTCATCAGAGTTGGCCGATACCAGTGGGCTGCGAGCGATAAATGCCGCTGCCATTGGCTGACCATCAACAACTTGTTTGGCGAGTGAGGCATCTAGTTTAATATCTACTTTCTTAAGGGCTTCATCAGGAGCAGTCATAAACTGAGGCATCTGCGAAAAGGTCAGGCTCTCGAGTAATTTTAACTTGAGCGCTATATCGTTATTTTCGCCATTCAAGTTTGCGCTAACTTTTGAGCTAACGTCTAAGCCTTGCTTAAGCATTTTTTCCAACACAGGCGTCAGTTGAGTCATTTGCGCTTGTGGCATTGGTGCTTCTTGATTACCTTCAAGTGCGAGCATGGCATCGGCCTGCATTTGTTGCGCAATTTGTTGGTACTCAATAAAAGCTTGTTTATCAAGACCGTTGATATCCATGGCCATATTGATGTCTTTGACGCTTTCAAATGGCATCACGGCTGATGCAATTTCTTTAATACTGATGACAGCATTGCTGCTGAGGTTCTCACCGCTTTCACCGGTTTCCGTGCGCACCGACATACCGTTAATACTGGTTTCACCGAGTGGGCCTTCAGCGACAAATGATTCTAAGTCCATTACGAAGTCGCCTATAAAAAGGCCTTCGCCAACTTTTTCCATGTCACCCGATAGGCTCATCGCGCCAACGTTCATGCTTTGGCCATTACCTTGCATTTTGAATGCATCGCTACCACCACTTAATTTAATGGCTGAGCCATTGGCATCGGTATCGACAGTGATTTTTGTGTTGGGAATGGTTAGAGTGGCGCCATCTAAGTCAAAGTCTTTTACCTCTTCCAAGGCGATGGTTTGGCTTATTCCACCAAATGCAGAAATTGAACCAAAAATAGACAGTGGGTCTTTACCACCAAGCTCTTCGGCCACAAATTTACTGTAAGTTGATTCACCTTCAAGGTTGCATGTAAAGTCAATTCCAGTAACCCCGTGGCTACTATCGCAAGCGTAGACGATTTCGCCAAACTCTTTAGTAAACGCAGCGAATTGTGCTGGAGGAAGGTATTTGTAGCGCGCTTGGGTAGAGCGAAATCCGCGTTCATAGCTCAATACTTCGGTGATTCCGTAAGTGCTGGCCGATTGATTGAAACCGTCGATCATTTTTTTAGTTTCGGTTTCAGCTATTTTACCGGTTAGGTATGGTGCGCCGACGAAAATGGCCACTATGATGACCACTGGAATAATGATTTTCTTCAAAAGGAACTCCTTTTCAATAATTTGAGAGCTGGTAGTAGGGGCTGTTATAGTACAAAAAAACAGTGAGAATAATTAGGGTTTTAAGATGCGTTTTCTATTTATTTTGATGTTGTTGGGCCTTTCGGCTTGTGTTTCTCATGTTTCTGACCAATCTAGCGCGGTCAGTACCTTTCCCGGCTTGGGGTCAACCCCTGGAATGCCGATGAGCGTTGAAGAATGTGGCGAAGCTGGTGGGCACGTGATCGGCGATATTGGTGACGGACGTGTGCGCCAAGCGGACTTTGTATGTAACAACGGTGAGGCGCCACTCGGGACGATTACGTATAAAGACGGAGAGCCCATTGCCACCGAAGGCGCGGTTTGTTGCGGGCAAGCTTTGTCTAATTGATAAAGCCAAACTCGATTGGCTACTTTAGGCTTCGTTTTTCGTACGCGCGTTGCCACATTTGCAAATAGGCTTCGGCTGAGTTCATTAATGCCTCATACGCGACACCGCCTGAACGTTCGCGAATTTCCTGTATGTGATCCGCGACCATGCCGTAGTGCGCCATGCCAACCTCATTGTAGTCAAATTCTTTTAAGCCAGATTGTTGAACATTAAATACTAGTCCGAGTTCGGAGGTGAACGGGTACTCCAGTGGGTTTTGATCCACATCGTCACGGGGCGGGGCCTGATGCGCAAGGCCGGTCATATCAGTGCCGATACCAACGCCTAGCAAATAGCCGCTTTTTTTAATGATGTCGATGTATTGGCCAATTTCATTCTTCATGCGATAGGCGTTGTGGTTATACGGGGCTACAAAGCCGCCTGCTTTGAGCAGTCGCTCGGTGTTGTAGTGCACGCCTCCGTCTCTGGATTTGGTCATCCAGCTATGCGATGAGACAACTCCGCTGTAGGAGCGCGATTCAAGAATATCTAGTATGTCAGAGGCACTCTTAGCGCTGGTATGATCAAGCTCGATGAGCATACCGCGGTCGATCATTTGATTTACCAGGTAAGCGCCGAGCTCGCTCAGGCCTAGCTCATTGCAGTGGTCAATCGTTGTGTCGTAATCGGGGGCGCGTGTTAGCCAATTCATTAATTTGCCAAGGATAGGAACGTCAGCGGTAAGCGGAAACCCAGAGTTCATCACCATTCCTCGAGTCTGATCATCACAGGTTTCAGTTTTAAACAAATATCCCCCGCTTCGATACTGAGCTGCGTTTAAGATTCCATCTTCAACACGAGAGCCTGCAAAACGGTTATCAAACTTATGCACAGGGTATAAGGAGCGCACGCCTAAGTTGTAAAGCTCGCCTAGGTGTTTGTCGACTGTATCTTTGTCGCACTTATCGTTAAGGCCACAATTTAAAACGTCAGAAGCTTCGCCTCCCATGATAACCGCGAGCTTGCCATCGGCGATCACCTCGCGCGCTTGGCTTGGTGAGGTGACAATTCTCAAAAAACCTTTGCCTGGCCCACCGGCTTGCGCATCAATATAATCTTGCAGCTGGTAGTGGCGCTTTGCCTGTAAACGAAAGCTTTCCATGGTGTCACAGCTATTGCTGTTTACCCATGACGCGGGGTTAGTCTCGGTTTGTGTTTTACACAGTTGCTCGCTTTCGACGAGATGCGACACCATGATTCTGACTCCACCTAAGTAGGCGCGCTCTATCCAACGATAGTAATAGTCGGTATGGCTTTCATCATTGTAATGCGGCCAGTCTCTGAATTTTGGCCAACCTTGTGTGTCGTGTTCGGCTGACGGGTCATCGTGTGAAAACAGGTTTCCGATCAAGTCGAGTTTGCCGTTGGGCCCATGAATATGCTCACAATTGCCCATCGCATGCTCAACACCAAAGCGGTGAAACGGTGCGCCATGCACAAACTTGCCGCCAACAAACTCGTAAGAGGTGATATGTGTATGCGCATCGACCACGCCCCTGATGGGCTGTGTTGCGTCGGCTTTAAGCTTTGTTCTGTCGCCTTCAACATTGAGCGATATCTCAGCGAAGGGTTTACAAAAGTGCTGCTCAATCAAATGAGCTTTTATAAGCTGTTCGCCGCTGCTCAAGGCGTAAAGCTTATTGTCGAGTTTCTTGATTTGCCAAATGCTACTCTCGCTTACCGTTGACTCGGACATTAGGCCGTTACTTACTGTATTCTGGTAGCGGTCGCCAAGCATAAATTCTTCGAATGAGACAGGCTTGAAATAAAACTGGCCCGCGTGCATTAAGTTGGACGTGCCAAAGCTGTACTCGCCTTTGAGATTTATGCTCAGAAAACTTTCGTCGCTCGCCTTAATCGAGTAGCAGCCTTGAGCTAAACCCGAGACCTCACCCGAATAGACTTCATGGCTCAGCGCAGCATGAGACTGATTCGAGATCAGTAGAATGCCAGCAATAAGGGCGCAAGACAGAGTGAGCGAGGAGATTACGTTGAGCATATCGCTTGAGTGATTATTATTAGCGGTTACGGCCCTTAGGCTAACACGATCATACTTGAAACGCAGTGTGTTCGGCGTTCTGATGTGATAATTCTTATGTTAGTCTTGCCGAGTTGGCCTTATAGTTAGCGGCGCATTTTTCGCTAGCAAGCGACGAGCAAATAACAATAACAAAGAGAATCGAATGTTGAGCAACTTTACACAACTATCTGAGGGCAAGTTTGGTCTGACTATCAAGCTGGCGCTTTATTGTGTCATTGCGATTGGATCAAGCGCGCTGTTTAGTTTAATCACAGAGCTCTATGTCGACATCTTTGGAGACACGTTAACGCCAGCGACCAAGTTGCTTGCATCTACGCTTAGCTTAATCGTTTGTGTATTGATGGTGTTCGCTATCAACTTGATCAGTCTTAAACTTGACGCAAAACGCTTAGGGCTAGTCTTGGGTTGCGGCCTTTTCTTAATGTTGTATGTCATTGGCCCCGGCATGCGCGCGCCCTTAACTCTCTATATTACGTCAGTCTCTTTTCCCTACAATATAAATATGTTTACTACCTTGGTTTTACCCATGTTTATGGGGCGGTTGTTTAAATCAAGATTTTGAGAACTGCTTTCGTTTAGGTAGAAAGTTTAAGCAAAAAGAAGAGGGGGAATATAATGACGTTAATTTTAAAAATTGCGATTGCTTTGATCGTTATTCTAGGCGTGGTTTTGGGGGCTATTTTAGTGCCTGCTCATCTTCAGGTTCGCAGTGTTGACCCTGCATTACCCAGTTCAGAGCAACTCGAGTCGATTCGATCTGAAGATGGCCCGACTTCGGTACGATACCTACTCAGCTCAGCCCAAGCAGGTAAAACGCGCAGCCTAGCGCACATGTCGTTTTTAGTAGAGTGGGCGAACGGTAAGGCGTTTTTAATCGACGCCGGTATGAGCCACAAGCAGGCATTAGAATTTGCCGATCTTGTTAAAACCTTGGACTCGAATTTGCAAGACGCGAAGGTGTTTGGAACCGTAGTGAGCTTAATGGGTAACGATCTTTCCAGAATAGAGGGTGTTGGCTTTACGCACTTGCATATTGATCATACCGAGGGGGTCAAGAAATTTTGCGACGCTAGGGGCAGTGGCGCCGCATTGCTTCAAACGACGAGTCAGCGTGATTTACATAACTTTAATACCACCGAAGGCGCCGACATAGTTGCAAACTCTTGTTTGCAAAACGGCGACTTGCAGGCACTCTCATTGCTCGAAGGTGACAATGATTCAAATATGTTCGAATCGCCAAAATTCCCGGGTTTAGCGGCCGTAGAATTAGGTGGGCATACGCCAGGCTCAACGCTGTGGGTCGTTGCATTGGCTGATCGCACACTGCTGTTCTCTGGTGACATTACCAATGATAAGCACAGCTTAGATCATGATATTGCTAAGAGGGCGTTATACAGCTGGATGATTGTGCCTGAATATATAGAGCGTACTGCGCAACTTAGAAAATGGCTGCGAGGGCTTGATCAGAGTGAAAATTTCTCAGTTATTGTGTCGCACGATCTTGAAAACGCTCATCAACATATCAAAGAATATTCCTCTGATTAGCTTGAATTGTTGCGTTTTGGATAAAATGCAACATCAGCTTTGTTGTTTTTGCGCAACAAATCCTGGAAAAGTTAACAATTTGGTTAATAGTCAGTTAATGGAGCTATTTAGGGCGCAGTCGGCCATTAATATTTAGCTATGAAACGTAAATGAGTATTTATTTTCATAACTCTCTCTTCTTTTTGTTATTCAAATCGCCGCCTTTTGAGTGGCGATTTTTTTTGCCTGCTATTTCTGGCCCGTCTTTCAATTAAGGCTCACGAGGTGCTTAAGCGGTTCTTGTGAATTAATTCTTATAGTTCAATCAGAGGCAGCCATTTGATCGAGCTTTTTATTAAGATCTCTGATGGTTTTGGCTCCTACCGCTTTCACCTTGTTCGCCAATAGTGGCATCACCAATGCAGTCAATCCGCTAAAACTAATTTCAGCCTGCCAGCTCACTTTGCAACCATCGCTATTTTCTTCGATGTTAATCGTATCAATCGCGGTAAACCGATCGCTGACGCCGGTAAGCACTGCTGATTGGCTTGGCTCGTATTTCGTTATTTGGTAGCTGATTGGTGTTTCTCGACTGCCCATCGAGAACCTTAGATCGAATTGTGTGCCAAGGCCGATATCGCCATGACTTATTTTCTTAGCGTCACTGATCGTGTGGTCCCATTGATCGATTTTCGAGAAGTCTACAATGTAATTAAACGCGTGTTCAGCGGATAGCGGTGTGTGAAATTGTTCGTGCATCTCTAGACGATATTTCATCGTAAGTGCTCCTCTAAGTTGTAGAGACTAATTGGATTGCTATGCCGTTATATAGCTAGTGCGATAGCACGCAGCGATAGCGAGCATTACCGCTGCGTAAACGTTCAATTGCTTGATTGATGTCTTTAAAAGCGAATTGCTCGATAACAGGCTTGATGTGGTGTTGCTTGGCAAACTGGAGCATCTGAGCAATAGTGCTCGGGCTGCCGATGGGCGAAGATGACACACTTAGTTGGCGACTCATCAAAGACGATACTCCAATATTCAATGGCTCCAAATTTAGACCTACAAAATGGAGACGGCCGCGAGCTTTCAGTGTGGCTAAATAAGCATTCCAGTCGAGTGTCACGTTGACGGTTGAGATAATAAGATCAAAGCTATCTCGAGCCTTTTTTAAGGCACTGGCGTCTAGTGAATTGACGATCTGATGGGCGCCCATTTCAAGCGCTTCTTGCGCTTTGGCATCGGTCGATGTAAACGCCGTGACTTCGCAACCCCAGGCGTTTAAGAATTGCAGCGCCATATGACCGAGCCCGCCAATGCCGATCACGGCGACTTTATCTGTCGGTTTAATGTTGAATTGGACCAAGGGGTTGTAAACTGTGATACCACCACAAAACAGTGGCCCTGCGGAAACAAGGTCGATGCCGCTGGGAAGCGCTACAACGCTGCTTGCCGAGGCGCGAACTTTATCTGCGAACCCTCCGTGTCGACCGACAATGGTAGGGCGAGATTGAGCACATAAGTTATGGTCGCCAGTATCGCAGTATGTGCACTGTTGGCAATAAGCTGAATGCCAACCTAAACCTACGGTGTCGCCGAGTGCGAAGCCTTCGACGGACGCGCCAATTTTACTGATCGTGCCAATAATTTCATGGCCGGCCACAATTGGGTACTGAGTTGGCATCCATTCAGAGTCGATCATACTCAGATCGCTGTGGCATAAGCCGCAGTGCTGAACCGCTATTTCCACATCTTGATCGGCTATTTCACCGGCATCGTATTGGTAAGGTTTGATTTCGCCTTTTGGTTCGAAAGCGGCATAGGCGTTGATTAGGTTGCTCATTATCTTAGTCTCTTATCGTGCTAATTGAAGCAGCTTTAAAGGTAACGCTAGTGTAGCAAGCTTTGAGTGTTAGAGCCGTCGAGGTTCTTTTAGATGAAGCTCAAGTTCAACATAGTAACTCTGCCGATTGTTAATTTTTGCGACTCAGTACGTACTCGGCAACGGCGTTGAGTGTCTCCTCACCTAAGTAGGATTGCGAAGGCATTTCAGGGTAGTCATCTCGTTTCTTAGTTGGCGCGCTAATGTTTCGGTTGCTGCTTGTCTCGAGAGAGGCTTTGTTAGCGGCAGCCGACGGAATAAACGTTGACTGAAATCCAAGGCATATCGTGATGCAAAAGCTGATTGTGGCTAAGCCAGTTAACGACATTCTTGTTAGAGTCATGGAGGTCTCCTTGGATTATTTTGCCTGTTTCAGGTTTGCTATCGCCCGCTGCTCTTCACTGCTTGCAAGCCTGATGGTAAATGGCTCGGTATCGCAGGTTTGAATTTATCGTCACTTAGAGTTTTCATAAAACTGACGATTTGGTCGAGCTCCTGCTCGCTCAGGTCGGGTTCGTTAATGTGCCAATGAATAGTCAATTCGAGTCCTTTTGGCACCGCATGGCCGCGACCTTTATTATAAAACTCCGTGGCTTCACGAAGAGTTTTAAAGTTTCCAGCATGCATGTAAGGACCAGTTTCAGCAATATTTCTGAGACTTGGAACCTTAAAACCATCTTTGAGTTTTTTTAGGCCGAAGGTGCGCTCGGCGCCAATGTCAAACTCTTGGTCTGTGGCTTCAGGAACACCTATTACAGCGATTTGGTTGTTAGTAAAGAGCGGAGGCGTATGGCACTCTGAGCATCGTGCTACGAACGAGCGAAACACATTCATTCCAGCTATTTCCTCCTCATTGAGAGCATCGTGATTTCCATGAGCGTACTCGTCATAGCGACTATTTAGTGAAATTAGCGAGCTTTGAAACGCTGCAAGTGCGGTTAGAACTTGTGACAATTCGATACTCTGGCTGCCTTTAAAGGCGCTTTTAAACATGCGCTTATAGTTGGCATTCTGATTCAAACTACTCAATAGTCTGGTCGGAGTATTATTCATCTCATTGGCTGCGGTGAGCGGGCCGATCGCTTGTTGCTCAAAACTATTCGCACGAGCATCCCAGAAAAATTTACTCAAAAAGGAGGTATTCCAGAGGCTTGGCGCCGATCGTTTACTTTTATTCCCATTTGCTCCGATAGAGTGTGATTTGCCATCTGCAAATCCCTTGTCAGGATGATGGCAGCTTGCACAAGATAAACTTTGATCGCCAGATAGCAGCGGGTCGAAAAAGAGGTAACGACCTAAATCTATTTGTTGAGGGCTAAAACCATCGCGATGCGCGGGAAGGTTTGTATGCGTACCGCCAATGCCACGGTTCTGCGTTGATGTGTAAAACTGGTATAGAGTTCTCAGTTCGCAGCGGTTAGATTCCACTAGCTGAAAACCTTTAGGGCAAAGCGTTGCGAGCTTGAAAGTAGACTTAGCGTCGTCTGTTTGACCAGGCTGCTCGCTGCTATGCACCGCCTTTATTGGTAAGCCCGTTATCATCAGGCTAAGAAACCCGCCAAAAAAAAGCGCCAATAATGACCTATTTTGCTTAGTTGCTGTCATTTGGTCTCTCATCGTTTAGAGATACAATGAACTTAAGAACGGCGTCAATTTTATCTTTGTCAGTCATTGTATTTGCGACCATGCTCATTTGTCGACCAAGTTTATCTCCACCGCCAGAGCCGCGAGATCCGTCTAAGAAATTTTGATATTGACGTGACAAGTAATCGTAGTTTAGTCCCGCCAAGCTTGGAGAGTTTAAGCGCGAATTGCCGCTTGCATCGGCTCCATGACAAGCGCCACAGCTGGCTTGATAGATTTTATATCCAGCGTCATTTCCGAAGCCTGTTTTCTGATCATTAAGCAGCATAGTGGGCTTTTCTAAGGAGCCAAGGTAGGCCGAAACATTTTTGAATGCTCTTAATCGTTCAGTCGGATTGTTTGAGAACGATTCACTGATCGCAGCCATTTGTTGACCGCTGATATCTGAGGCGTTCGAGCCACGAGCTCCGCTTGCAAAACTGTTGAGCTGAGCAAATAAATAATCTTGATGCTGTCCAGCTAAGTTTGGAGCGTTGAGCTGGGCTTTTCCATTTGCCTCTTCGCCATGGCAACTAGCGCAAAAACTGTCATGGAGATATTTACCAGCGCTAACATCGGGCGCTTTGTCTGAAGCCCACAGTTTGCAGCTTAATAACAATGCTGAGCCGAAGCTTAGAAATATAATTTTGAGCTTACACACCTTCATATCGAATCAGTTTAATGTTATTTGAAGAAACATCATACTCATGTATCGCTTAAGTTATTGCTCACCGGTTTTGAAAAGCTCTATGATAATTTCACAATTGACCATATTTATCGATTTATCTTTAGCGATGTGTCAAAGGCAAAAAAACTGATATTTAATTAAAATCTCCATGGCTTCGTTTGTGTCAATTAAGAGTTGGGCAACCGGATAAACCTAAGAAACAGATTTGTTAAACGAGCGGAGTAATTGAAAACCTGAATCGAGGCCAAGACCCAAGTTTGCTGAATGAGCTTGCAGTTCGATTCCAGTAATTTCAACTGTTATCGAAGATTGATACCTTTCATTCGAGCGACAGTTTTCTGGCAAACGGCGATGAAGTGATCGGGTGAAATTACAAGCTAGTGGCGAATCGTTGTCGACTCTTCATCACTAGCAAGAATCGCCGTAAAAGCTTTGACTCTCTCACTCAAGTTTGATGCCTCGATCAAGAGCTGTTTGTCGTCGCTAGACAGTGCTAGTTGAGTTACAAGATTGCTAACTAAAGTGTCTTGCGGCAAGTCTTCGATCGAGCTCCAGTCCACGTCGATGTTATGTTCTTTGAAATATTTTTTTAAAGTGCCTGAAAACAAAAGTGTATCCTGATCTGACGCTGGTTCTGGCTCGTCAAAATCTGATCGATAGGCGCTCCAATCGGCTTGCGCTAATCGATAGCCTCGAAGGCAACTGAGCTCTTCTTGAACCTTAAAACGGCAAAGGCCTTCAAGTAAAATTTCAAGGCGACCGTCAGAGGTTTCGCTGTAACGTATTATGCGTGCAGCACAGCCAACCGTTTGCAAACTCGGTGGAGATCGCTCGTCCTTGACTTGAATCATGCCAATTAGTTGTTCGCCCTTCATGGCATCACGAACCATATTTAGATAGCGAGGCTCGAATATATTCAAGGGCATTAGGCTTCCGGGTAATACCACGGCACCATTTAAGGGGAACACCGCTAGAGTGTTGGGGAGTTTTTCGAAATCTTGAGTAAAGGGAGATTTCTTACGTTTTGCGTTTTTCGACATTATCTAGTTATAGTAGAACGAGCGAAATTTTAAATGAAAAGAGGAAAGATAATGATAAATCGTCGACGATTCATGCAGTCCATTGGTGTTGTGGGGGCGGCTTCGTCACTTGCTGCTTGCAGCGATAAACCGCCAGCTGAACGCTACAACGACGAAGACATCGCCTTGCTTGCTCAGCAAAGGCTTGACGAAGCACGCTTGTCTGGCAAAGGCCGCTTTGGGGCTCATCGTTATCAAGGCTATAGAGGGCTCGCTGCCTTGCCCTGGTTTGAACTTGACGATCAAGGAGTTCTTAAGTGTGTCGATCAAAGCTTGCCGCAAGCCATTGATATGCACGCTCACTTGGGGATGTCGGTCTTGTTTAAACCGACCTTAGATTTGCAGGCATCCAGTCCTCGTGTTCAACACTTGCTCGATTGTGATGGTGAGAATAAAGCTTCGGCTTGCGAGCTCGACTTAGACATCTATGTTAATGGCAATTTTTCCGAGCCAGCGTTAGAAAAACTAGAAAGTACCATTATGGCGCAGGGGCTTTGGGGCAGTGGGGTCACGCGTACTCACACCATTGCTAATCTGTTAGCCGAGATGGACGCCATGCGAGTTGAGAAAGCGGCGATTCTTCCGATTAAGCTCGATTTGCCTTTTGGTGACAATCAAACCGATCAGTGGCGAAGCGCTATTTCAAACGCCGGTAAAGCATCACGATTGCTTGCAGGTTTTTCGGTGCATCCCTTACAAAGCGATTGTAT
>CAKZRZ010000116.1 GCA_937918955.1 uncultured Arenicella sp. | reverse complement strand
CTCGCGTATGGCCTGGTTTTTGGCTTAGGAGTTTGGGGCATGATGGTGTGGTCAATCAATATCGGCGTGTCGGTTGGAATGGCGCCGCTGTTGATGAACATGAGCCTCATCAGTAGTCTGGTGCTCGGCTACTTTGTTTTTAAGGAGTTGCTTAGCGTCAATAAAATTATTGGCGTAGTCTTATCACTAGCGGGAGTGTTGGTTAGCTTGGCATTAAGCGATGGGTCGATGCCGCTACAGGCATTACCTCTGATAATGATTGCCGCCATTAGTTGGAGCTTGCTGGCATTGATTGTAAAAAAATCAGAGACTAAACACGTATTCGCGTTCAGTGTTTGGGGCATGCTTTTCGCGCCAATCCCGTTGATTACGTTCGCCTATATTCTCAAGGGCGGGCAGCCGTTTATAGATTTACCAGGCCAACTGAATGCTCAGGTTTGGTTCTCTATTCTATTTCAAGCATACCCTACAACGTTGTTTGGCTACTGGCTTTGGAACAAGCTCACGCTTAAGTACCCATTATCCACAATGGCACCGTTTTCGCTTTTAACTCCGATTTTCGGTTTATTGGGAGGAGTGCTTTTCTATTCAGAAGAAGTCTCTCTTATCAAGCTTCTAGCCTTTGTATTAATACTAAGCGGTTTAGCTGTGAGCCAGCTGCCAGCCGTCAAGAAATAGTACTGGATATCAAAATTCGTGAGCCAGTTTTGCTGTTAGGTTTCTACGCTTAAGGTATATGCGCCTGCGCCAAGAAGAGCTAGGCCGCCAGCAAGTTCAATACGGTTTGATGCAAACGCTTTAGATGCTCTTGTTGAAATTTTTGTCGCAAGAAAGGCGTAACAGAAGGTATTTAATGCAGCGAGTAAAATGAAACTAATTATTAATATGCTTAGTTGAGGTGCCATGGGCTGGTTTACGTTAATAAACTGCGGCAGAAACGCTCCAAAAAATACAATGCCCTTTGGGTTTAAGGCCGTCACTAAGTAAGTGTTTCTGAAATAGCCTTTTCGAGAATGAGATGCGCCTTGATTTGCGCCTTCAAGCTCACTGGATTCAGATTTGCTAATTGAAGATTTTAGCATCTTGAAACCTAGGTAAATGAGGTAAGCACCGCCCGCTAATTTGATAATGTTAAAGGCAGTGGACGACACCGCTAGAATGCCTCCCAGCCCGATCATAGACGCTGCGATCAGCGTCGCATCGCCCAAACATACGGCGCATACCAGTGGTATTATCGAATTTGTGCCGCGTTGGCCGGCATAGGCGACAACAGTAAGAATGGTAGGGCCAGGTATAAGCAGCATAAAGCTAGAAGCTAATACAAATGCTGCCCAAGTTTCGATTAACATGCGTTCTCCAACATGCTTAGCGGCAGTGTTGATCGAGAAATGAAAGTGTTGAGCTGATTAACTCCGAACGTGAGTTCGAGAAGCTATGGTCATCGTCAATAAGTTGATAGCTAACCGTCGGCGAGTGAGCGGCCAAGCCTTTGTAAAGAGGGGTGATATGTACATCAAGTGGAATCACTTCAGTGTCGGCGGCAATTAAGTGAACCGCTCTGCCATTGAGTTTGTCTGCGCGATTGAGTAAGTCAATTTGAGCGCCATACTCTTCGATCTCTGCAATCGCTTTGTCGCCTGACCAGCCGTTCAACATAAACAAAGTATCGCTATAATCGCTCCACAATTTAACACTCGCGCTATCGCTGAAAATACCTTTTCCACCGGCTCCCATGTTTGCCCCATCATGAGCGACAGCGCATTGAACAGTCTGGTTGTCCAGAATTCCAGCAATCGCCATGTGGCCGCCCATGCTATGACCGACCAAAGATATTCTGTTAGGGTCAATTCTTAAACGCGTATAGTTCTCAGGCTTTTGAGCGTAGTTTATTACCGTTTGCACATCGAGCTCGGAGCCTATGAATGAAAACTGCCCGTCGCTGCCCCATGCTCCACGGTAGTGGAAAAAAAGGGTATTCCATCCGGCATTACGTAATGCTTGTGCTACATCTAGGTTTTTTTCGTTACCAGGGTAACCATGCAGCATTATAGCTGTAGGGTGTGGTCCATCACCGGAGGCTTGGTAAATATGTCCAGGCATTCGTTCGCCATTGGCATTAATCGTTAATTCACTAATGCTTGCTGGCTTTTCATTTAATTGTTCTAAATTGTGTAAAGAAAAAGAACTCATATCTTTAGCGCATGCACTCAGAAGAATAGGTGCCATAAAAGCTGCGGCGACCCTAAACACTACAATTGTTCTCATAACCCGTCTCTTTGTCTGTGCTAAATGGCAACCATAGTTGACTGCGATTGATTAGTACAGATGATTTGCCAATAAGGCTCGGGTTCTTATTCGCCAATGAATAATGCGCTTAGTCTAGGTGCTTCTAACAATTAGGTCGGTGGGAATAGTGCTTGATATGGGCGCGTTGTCGTTTAGTACCGCCATGAATTTTTCAACTAACAGTGCTCCAGCAAGGAAGGTGTCCTGACGAATGGTGGTTAACCTTGGCGAAAAGTGAGAAGCTTGCGCGATATCATTATAGCCAACTAATAGGTAATTTTTTATTGGCTCTAGCCCATGTTCATTTAAGGCATTGATAATTGCCATTGCCGCGGTGTCGCTGTAGGCAAAGATTGCATCAGGCGCGTCTTGCTTGGATAGTAACTCCATCATAGATTGGTAGTGGGCATTAAAGGAAAAATCATGCCCTTGGACTTCATCAAGACGATACTCATAATCGGCCGTTGCCAACGCTTTTTCTAAGCCCTCGCGGCGTAGGCGCAATTCAGTGTGCTCGGTATTGCCTACAAACAGTATGTTGCGCTTTTGATGTTGTACGAAACGTTCGCCCGCTAGGTAGCCTCCGAGAAAATTGTCACTACCAACAGTGCAGTAATTTGCGTCACCGCTGTTGCCTCCCCAAACTACGAATGGCACCCCTTGTTTTGCTAGTTCGCGAAACATCGCGTCGTTAGAGCCCTGTCCAAGAAAGATGAAGCCATCAACAACTCGGCTGTTGATCAACTCTTTATAAGAGTTTGCGTCAGACAGTGTCGGCGGTGAAAGCAGTAGGTCCTGATTGCGTATTGATAAAGCTTCGGAAACACCGGCTAATAACTCGAAGATAAAGGGGTCAGTTATTCGATGTTTTCGGTGCGAGCTAAAATCCAAAATCACCGCGATGGTATTGGTATACTTTTCTCGTAATTTTTTGGCGTTGCGATTAACTGAATAACCGTGTTCGCGCGCAACGGCTAGAACTTTTTCACGAGTTTTCGGTTTTACATTTGGATGACCGCCTAGCGCTCTTGAAACTGTTGGCTTAGATACATTTGCTAGCCTTGCTACGTCGTCCATTGTGATGATTTTCTTGGGCATAAGAATCTATCTATTTAGCTCTATTTGTTTAGGTTTAGGTCTGTTCTCCAGCGAATTTGCATAGATTAGCACAGCTTTTTGTAAGCCCAAAACGTCGATATTCAGATAAAAATGGATATATTTTGAAATTGATTTCAATTTATTTAGAGTTGGGATTAGAAGTAAGTTCAATATGATACAAGGTTCTAATACTCTTTAGAATGATCCTGTTTCCCTCGCTATATTATTTTAAGTGTTTGTATTTAAATAACATAATCTATAGTTCCGTATCAAAAAGACTTGAATTTTATTCGAGGGGAGAATCATTGGAAAACGCCATGATATTCTCATGATTAAAAAGTAATGAAATGCATTTCAAAAATATATTGAAATGCATTTCATGAATTCATATACTCAATTTCACCGAGACAGTAGTTCGCGGATGTAGCAGTTCATATTAATTGTTAAAGTTAAATATAATGAGGAGAGTTGGAATGAAACATGAGCTAAGTTTGCCAAAACCTAAGATGATCGCGTTGGCGATATCGGCTTTGATGGCAGTGAGTGCCCCTGCGCATGCGCAGCAAGAAGGCGCGTTAGAGCTGGAAGAAGTTGTGGTTATTGGTACTGCGGGCGGTAAGGGGGTTGATCGGGTAGACGCGAGTTTTGCGATTACTACATTCGACGATGAAGCTTTAGAAAAAATTCAACCGAAAAGCACGGCTGATCTTTTAAAGTCGGTTCCTGGTATTTGGGCTGAAAGCTCTGGTGGTGTCGCAGGTGCTAATATCGACGTGCGGGGCCTTCCTGGCGGTGGTGATGCACCATTTGTTTCTTTTGCGGTTAATGGTTCGCCTTTGTTCGGCACTAACACGCTGTCGTTTTTTGAAGGAAGCACACTATTTAGAATTGATGAAACCGTTGACGGTGTAGAAGCCTTAAGAGGCGGCCCTAACGCGGTTTTCGCCAAGGGCGAGCCAGGTGCAACAATTAACTTCAGGCTCAAAGAGGGCGGTGAAGAAACGCTTGGTCGAGTTAAATACACCACCTCTGACTATGATTTACAACGTTTTGATGCCTTTCTGAGTGGCAAAGTCGCCGACGATTTGTACTATGCCATTGGCGGGTATGTCAAAAGCTCTCCAGGTATTCGAGATGCTCAATTTTCGGCTGAAGAGGGTCAGCAAATTACGCTCAATCTCACAAAGCAATTCGACAATGGTAAGATCAATTTCTACATACGAGATACTGATGATCATAGTCAATGGTATTTGCCGATCAACTTGGCTAACCCTAATATCGACGTAGGTACATTCTCACAGTTAGGCAATGCCACCCGATTACGAGAGATTCAAGTTAATCCCAATGGTGACACCGAAGTGTTTGATTTCGCCGATGGGCGGGGTTGGGATGGCACTGTAACCGGCGCGAATATCGAGTTCGATCTCGGCAATGGATATACTTTCCGTGATAACGTCAATTTTGTAAGTGGTGACGCCAATACGCGCGGCTTCGTACCATCTGGTTCAGCAATTACCGCTTCTGCACTCTCGAGTTCATTGGGTCGCCCAATTTTAACTCAAAGCGGGCGTGAGTTAGGTGCGGGTTCGTTCGTGCAAACTTACGGACATTGGGTTGTTGATAAGGACTTACAATCTTTCTCGAATGATTTAAGTATCAGCAAGACCATTGCTGATAGGCACGATATTACCGTTGGCTTATATACATCATCATTTAGCTCTGACGATTGGTGGTCAATTGGAAACCCGATAGCGGTTGAAAATGCTCAAAATGGTGACATTCTCGCTGATGTAAGCCCGAGTGATATTGCCAATGCAGGAGGAGACGGGGGCTTTAATTTTGGCCCTTCTGGCTCAGGGGATGCTCGTGTAACAGCTTTGTACATTGCTGATACTATTGCCGCAACGGATGCTCTGAGTATCGATCTTGGTATTCGTTATGAAGAGATTGAGATTGATTATGTAGTCGACCTTGGTCCCGGCTTTCCCGATGGGGCTGTCGATGTAAATTCAAGTGTAGAGGGAGACGAAGTGGCTTTAACCGCTGCCGCTAACTATGCACTTTCTGACAACTTTGGCGTATTTTTTCGTTACTCTGACGGATTCCGTTTTCCAGGCTTTGATAACCTGAGAGAAGGTCAAACCCAAGTGAATGATGTTGAGCAGTTTGAAGGCGGCGCTAAGTATTCTGGCGAAAACTTCAATCTCTATGCAACGCTATATCGCAACACAAATGATAGTTTTAGTTCAACTGTCGGTAGCGTTATAGACAATGCTGCATTTGAAACCGAATCTACTGGAATCGAAATCGACGGCAAGTTGTTTCTTGGGCAATTTAATCTTGGTTTAACTGCAACATTGCAAAGCGCAGAAATCACTGCGTCTACGACTACTTCTGATATTGGTAACGATGTTCTACGTCAACCCGATTCTCAAATTCGATTTTCTTCGGAATACGATGTTGAGTTCGGTGGCGGTATTGCGACTATCTACGGTGCTGCTGCGTTTATAGGAGATCGCTTTGGAGATAACGGTAACACTGTTGAATTACCAAGCTACGAAAAAGTGGATTTGGGTGTGAAGCTCGATTTTGAAACAGGTCTATTTGCTCAGCTTCATGTAGATAACTTGACAGACTCCGATGGTATCACTGAGGGCGATCCTAGAAACCCTTCAGCGCCAAACGGTCGTCCGATTCTAGGGCGATCAGTAAAACTGAGCGTTGGTTACGACTTCTAGTTTAATCGGTGCTTAGCAAGCTTATACCGATAATGGTCGAAGCTTATTAAAAACACTCGTCTTAGGTCGCGAAGAGCTCATAATTGAGCTCTACATTTGATTGTTTTTTAATCATGCCGGCTTAAGTCGAGGTTTTAATTTTTGATTATTCAATGTGTTTGAAAAAGCTTGACGCATTAATGTGGTCATTTCTGGTTTTCTGTTGAGTCGCTTTAAGCGCCATAATTGGCATTTCTGCTAGACCAGTGCACATTTCGAGTTAATGCCAGGGTAAAGCCAATGTCTGCGTTTAATTCTAAATAGGAGCGAACATCAATGCGAAGAAAATATTGGGCGATTAAATTCTCAATTATTATCAATTACTGTGTTTTCGCCGTGCTTTTAAACAGCGTTGGCACAGTAATTCTGCAAGTGCAGAATAGTTTTGGAATTAGCGAATCGTCGGCCAGCGTCTTGGAGGCCTACAAAGATTTGTCTATCGCTACTGTGTCCTTTTTGGTTGCTGCATTTATAGCCCGAGCTGGCTATAAGCGCACGATGTTATTCGGGCTCGGCTTTATTAGTTTGGTATGTTTAGCGATGCCTCAGTTGCCCACGTTCTGGATGAACAAGTTAATGTTTGCAGCGACTGGTGCGAGTTTTGCGCTGATTAAAGTATCTGTATTTGCAACCATTGGCTTAGTTACTGATAGTCGAAAAGAGCATGTCAGTATGATGAATTTCCTCGAAGCTTTTTTTATGGTCGGTGTGTTGTCAGGGTATTTCGTTTTCAGTAGCTTTATCGACGATTCAAACCCCGGTTCGCTGGCCTGGTTTGATGTTTATTATGTACTTGCTGCGATGTCGATTCTTGCGTTTACACTCTTGCTCTCGACTACTTTAGATGAGTCAGAGGTAGTTCATGCAGATGAAAATTCTCCTGTTCAGGATTTTATCAGCATGATCAGTCTATGTATTAAGCCTCTGGTGCTGACCTTTGTGATTAGTATCTTTCTCTATGTATTGATTGAACAGGGCATCATGTCTTGGTTGCCTACCTTCAACAGTAAAATTCTCGCTTTACCTGCATCATTGAGTATTCAAATGGCAAGTATGTTGGCTGCAGCTATAGCGTTGGGTCGCTTTATAGCGGGTTTTGCAAGTAAGAAAATTGATTGGTTCCCGATGCTAATTACGTCGCTTGTTTTAGCTGCTGGCTTAGTGTTAGTTGCATTGCCGTTGGCCAAAAGTGTTGATTCGTCAGTGCCGATTAATAGTTGGTTCGATGCGCCTTTAGCTGCATTTATATTTCCATTAATCGGTTTGTGTTTAGCTCCGATTTATCCAGTGATTAATTCAGTGATGCTATCTGCCTTGGAGAAACATCAGCAAGCTTCAATGACAGGTTTAATTGTGGTCTTCTCAGCTCTTGGTGGTACTACGGGCTCGATTATTACCGGTTCACTATTCGAATATTTTGGTGGCGCGACTGCATTCTACTGCTCGTTGATTCCTATTGTTCTCATTATCCTTATGTTGGCCTTATTCAAGCGTCAAACTGATCGTGCAATCCAAGCGGCTTAATTGACCGCAAGTATTAAAGGGTTTTATCTAAATGTCATCGATAAAAACACATGACCAACTGTATCCGCAACTGTTCGAGCGTGTTCAGCTCAGTGGTCTGTTAAAGGATTCGAAACAGTTCGTCGACGCAACACCGACGATGGCTCCGGACCAGATACTTGAGCTATATGGTGCCGAGTCTCAGCGGCCAAATTTTAATTTGAGAGAGTTTGTTGAGAGCTATTTCACATTGCCAGACGTAAAGGGCGTAAGCTATCAAGAGAGCTCTGAGCGCCATGTGCGTGATCACATCGATGATCTATGGAAAGTGCTTTCACGACCAGCCGATGTAAATAGTCAATTCTCTTCATTGATACCTCTTCCTAAACCTTATTTAGTGCCAGGTGGCCGATTCAGAGAAATTTTCTACTGGGATAGTTATTTTACTATGCTCGGCTTATACGACTCAGGGCATGTCGATGTTATTAAGTCTATGCTTGATAATTTTGCTCATTTAATCGATCAACTTGGTTTTGTTCCAAATGGAAATCGAAACTATTTTTGTACTCGTTCACAACCGCCAGTATTCGCATTGATGGTTGAATTATTGGCGAATCACGATGGTGAAGAGCCTGTTTACTTGCAATATTTGCCTCAGCTTGAAAAAGAATATTCATTTTGGATGAAGGGCTATGAAGAGCTATCATTCGAAAATTCGTGTTCGCAAAGAGTTGTCAAGGTCAAGGGAGGGCACCTAAATCGCTATTGGGACAATAGCGATCAACCGAGACTTGAAAGCTACAAGGAAGATGTAGAGCTTGCTCAAAAAACGTCGCGCTCGAGTGCAGGCTTGTATCGAGATATCCGCGCAGCTTGTGAGTCAGGTTGGGACTTTTCTGCACGGTGGTTCAGGCAAGAAGACGATTTTAGTTCTATTGAAACGACTAATATTTTGCCAGTAGACTTGAATTCACTGATTTATAAGCTCGAATTGGTCTTGTCTAGAGCCTATGAACTATCAGGTAATCAAGAAGCCAGTAAAAGGCTGGCAAGAGCAGCGCAGTCTCGTAAAGATTTAATCCAAGAGTACTTCTTCGATCGGAGCTTAGGGATTTTTGTTGATCTGAGAATTCGCGATCTCAAATCTACGGGTGTAAGTTCTCTAGCCACGGCTTTTCCGTTATTTTTAAACTTAGCTAGTCAAGAGCAGGGACAGTCGGTAGCAAAGGCGCTTAATGGTAACTTTCTTAAAGCTGGCGGATGGGTTACTACTCTCAGTTCTACTCAGCAGCAATGGGACTCCCCTAATGGTTGGGCACCTTTGCAATGGGTTTGTTATCAAGGCCTTAAAAATTATCAGTATGATGAATTTGCATCGGAAGGCGCATCACGCTGGGTTAGTAATAATCTTGGTGTTTATCAAGACATCGGTAAATTGGTCGAAAAATATAATGTAGTTGACCTTGGGTCTCTCGCTGGTGGTGGTGAATATGAGGTCCAGCATGGTTTTGGTTGGACTAATGGTGTGTTGCTTAAGTTGATGAATGAGCTGAATTTATAGGCTCATTTTTTATAGCCAAATATAGATAGAACCTCTAATTTTTTATGACTCTTTGTTT
This sequence comes from uncultured Arenicella sp., assembly GCA_937918955.1. Taxonomy (GTDB): domain Bacteria; phylum Pseudomonadota; class Gammaproteobacteria; order Arenicellales; family Arenicellaceae; genus Arenicella. The sequence goes on along the minus strand of CAKZRZ010000116.1, from coordinate 3,033 downwards.
GTAACTCCGCTGTACTTAGTCTTAATAGGGCAAAGCTTATAAAATGTTTCAAGGGGCATCATTACTACTTGGTCTTTCCCGGCACCGTTTATCGTTATTGGCCGGTCTTCTTCGCAGACTTGCCGCATGGTTTTGGCAAGTTTTGACTGCGCATCTAAATAATCGACTTTTTGCATGGTGTAGACCTCTAATTGTTAGAACGACTGGAAGCGTCTAAAGCTACCAATAACAACACCCCAAATAAGCAAATCGGCCTCAGACTCTAATTCGATTTCGGGGTAGGCGGGGTTTTCAGGTAATAATTTTACTAAGCCACCTCGATGATAAAGTCGCTTTACGGTGAGCTCACCGTCGATTGCGGCAATGACAATTTTTTTGTGCGTAGCTTTAAGTGAGCGATCGACTACTAATATGTCGTTAGGCATGATGCCTGCGTTTTTCATTGACTCGCCTTCTACCCGCAACATAAACGTGCTGTCGGGGCGTTGCACCATGTATTCATTTAAATCGAGCGTGTCTTCAACATGGTCTTCGGCAGGCGAGGGAAATCCCGCCGCTACGGTTGAACTGAATAGCGGTATTTCTAAACGCGTGATGTTGCTCACCTGTGGCTTTTTAGGTGGGCTGCCAAGTTGGGTTACATCGGGGTAGCTTTCTAGGAATTCCTTGATATAGGTAATGCTGCCTTCAGGTACTCGAATGGCTTTAGTCGGCTCTTTGTATTTACCACTGCCCTTAGGGCGCCCAGCACCAGACCTTGCTCCGCCGTGCTTGGCTTTGGATTGTTTGTTTTTTATGTCGCTCATTTGATTAGTGTACAATTAATCAAATGAGCTTGTCTAGCGCTTCTCTAGTTATTCAGATCGAGAATAGACAGCCTTGCCGTTTATGTAGGTTGCCAGTACTTCAGTGTTGAGAATTTCTTTTTCGGGCACGGTCATAATATTTTTCGATAGTACAACGAAGTCGGCAAATTTACCTGCGCTAATAGAGCCCAATTGCTGTTCTTGAAATGCCGAATAGGCTGCGCCTAAAGTGAAACCATGCAACGCTTGCTCGCGGCTCAAACCTTCTTGTGGATACCATCCTCCTTCGGGCCAGCCTTTGACATCTTGTCGAGCTATGGCGGCGTAAAAGCCTAGTAGCGGTTCTGGTTTCTCAACTGGAAAGTCTGAACCAAGCGCCAGAGGTACGCCCAAGTCAGCGAATTTTTGCCAAGCATAAGCACCTTTTATGCGTTCATTGCCAACCCTATCTTCGGCCCAATACATGTCGCTTGTGGCATGAGTGGGTTGTACCGAAGCGATTAATTGTAAGTCTTTGAAGCGTTGAAAATCTTCAATTGCTACTACTTGAGAATGTTCAATGCGGTGGCGGCCAGGGTTCTGAGTTCCATTACTCGCGGCTTCAAGTACATTCAGAGTGACGCGATTGCCTCGGTCGCCGATAGCATGAACATTGACTTGCAAGCCGCAGTTTGTGGCTTTGCTGGCGTGCTTTGTTAGGGTGTCTTCGCTTTCTATCAGTAGGCCAACGTTGCCCGCGTCGTCGCTGTAGTCACTCAATAATGCCGCGCCTCGAGAGCCCAGTGCGCCGTCGCTGTAAAGCTTAATAGACCGCGCCGTGAGAAGCGCGCTCTCGTCGATTTGCGTGCCGTTATCACATAGGTAATCGAACATCTCTTTGGCGCCGTCAGCCATGGCATAAACGCGCACATTGAGTTGATTTTGTTGTTTTAATTGCTCGAGTAAGCGCCATACTCTCAAGCTGGTTCCGGCATCGTGCATTGCTGTTAAGCCGACACTGGCCGTTTTGTTCATGGCAACTTTGAGTGCATTTAAGAGTTGCTCATCAGTCTCAGCAGGCACTTGCGATTGAATTAGATCAGAAGCGTTATCGATAAAAATACCGGTTGGTAAACTATTGCTGTCGCGCCTGATTTCTCCACCGCTGGGTTGCCAATCTCCACTTAAGTCTTGGGTGCTAACTTGCATGGCTTTGCTATTGGCCCAGCCTGCATGGCTGTCTATTCGCTCGAGCCAAACGGGTCTATCTGGAAATGCAGTGTCTAGATCAGCTGCGCTTGGAAGCTTAATTACATCCCAGTCATTTTGGTCCCATCCTCGGCCTAGTAGCCATTGACCTTCGGGTAAGCTTTCAGCGCGAACTTTAAGCTTAGCGATGATCTCGTCAACACTTTTGGTGCCGCGCAGGTCAACGTTTAATAAGCTTTGACCTAGTCCAAGTAAATGACCGTGAGCATCGATAATGCCGGGTACAACTGTTGCGCCGTCAAGATCAACATTAGCAGCGCCAGGGTATTTTTCTATTAGGCTAGCCGCTGCGCCGACATCGATAAAACGATCACCTTGGTAAGCAAAGGCTTCGATTTTTGGCGTATTTGGATCGGCCGTATAAATAGTCGCATTACTGACGATTGATACGTCAGCGTATCGCGCGGCTTGCTCTGGAGCAGAATGATTCGAGGTGTCAGTTTGTTCTTGGCAGGCTGTTAGTACAAGTGCCAAGGCTAGTAGGGTAAGTAGTTTTTTCATTAAACTACTATACCATCGCTCTGCGCTTATTCCATCGCGCTATCTTTACAAAGCGTTGCGCAATTTAAGCCATGTAGCTGGCTTAAATTGGCCACTAATTAGTGATGGTGCTGAGTTGAGCAGTTCTTGTCTTCGCAAGTGGTTGTCTGACAAGCTCGGTAATTTAGATAGTGAGAGAGCGCCAAAATTAAGCCGCCGATAGTTGTCGCGATTTTCTCACCCGTGATGCCAAACCAATCATGACCGAAGAAGGCGACCGCAACTAATATGCTAAGCCCAAGAATACCAGTGCCTGCAATGGCCAGTTGTTTGTGTTTACGACAGCCTAAAAACAGTGCAATGAAGCTGGTTGGAAGCACTGCCCAGAGCATCAATTGGTGAAATAGAAGGTCTTCAACCATTGTAGACGACGATACTATTGGCAATGCTGTAACGAGAATTGGGGTGATCAAGCAATGCAGCAAGCACGCTCCTGACA
>CAKZRZ010000115.1 GCA_937918955.1 uncultured Arenicella sp. | reverse complement strand
CAGTGGCGCTGAGCTCAACGAAATTGTTGGCGTATTGCAAAAGATGTTCGTCATTCAAGAACTGATTCTAAAAGTGAATCAACAATACATCGCCTCGGCTGCGCAAGCCGATCGCTATCGCACCGAGCCGCCGTTTAAGCTACAAGGTAGCTATCGTAATATGAACAAAATGGCTGAGAAGGTATCCTCAGTCATGAACCAAGATGAGTTGATGCAGTTAATCGAAGACCATTATCAAGGCGAGTCACAATTACTCACCAATGGCACCGAAGAAAACTTACTCAAGCTTGCCGAGTTGCGTGGCAACATGAGTGAACAACAGCAGGCACGCTGGGCACAAATTAAAGATGATTTCTTGCGCACCAAAGCCATGGGCGGTGAAGATGCCGACGGCAGCGTAAATATCGCCAATCAGATGATCGACTTAGTTGAGCAAGTTAAATCGTTTAAGTCCTCACTTCAGGACTCCAATAGCGCTGCACTTGAACGCCTAGAAAGCCAAAATGCCTTCGACAATAAACTCGCCAAGGCGCAACAGCAGAATCAATCGAAGAATACCGAGGCCTTACTCGCTGCATTGCAAAAAATAAGCGAGTCACTTGGTGAACCAGCCGACACAGTAGTGGAAATTGTTAATCAGCCTTCAAGTAAAATTGGTGACACCCTCGAAGTTCTCGCCGACTCTATTGAAAACAGTATTAAGCCATTGATACTTAGCATGGAGAAGAAGATGGATATCGATTTGCGCACCCTTGAAAACATTAACGACCTGGGTAAACGAATCGACGCAATTAAAATAGCGGCAACTAAAGTCACCCGAACGAGCAAGAAAAGCGCATCGACAAAGCGCAGTAAAAAGATTGATGCTGAGAAGGGTAGCGCCGATAGCAAACGGTTTTAGCAAGCTAAGCCTAATTGAACTACAATGACAGAAAAGATTCGCAGAAATTCTTATGTCAATTCTTGAAATATTAGGCGCCTTATTTTTAATTTTTGTTCTAATAGGCGGCTACTTCGCCTGGAAGCTTTACCGCTCGGCGACGGCCTATAAGCGAACCGAGTTTGCTAAAGCTATGTCGGTTCTACCCGAGCTCGACTTGCGTCTTGAATCATCGACAAAGTCTGATTGGATAAGCCTCGATCAGCTCGATTTTCAAGAACAGTACTTACGCAGCAAAGGCGCTGATCACGTCGGATACTTCCGTCATAATAGTGACGGAGTCGAGCTGCGTGTTTCATTGTGGAACTATAAACAGCGAGCGGTAGCCGCGCTCTACGAAACCGAATTAGAACTAAACCCCGGGCAAGCTGCGTTCTTCTTCGATTTAGTTGCTCGTGTTAAAAATGGCAGCATCTGTGTAAGCTCAAATCCGAATGCAGCGCTTGATAGTCGCCCCTCTAATCACACACTACATCTTAGCCGAGCACCGAGCGTTACTAAATTCTTCAGAACTTTGAAATCAAATGCACCTGAAGACGCTGCGTTCATCAAGATAAATGACGCTAAAGAATTTTTTTACGATGTCTACACCGACACAACCGAATGGGCTTGGAGAGAAGAACAACTCCGAAGCAATCGAACACGACAAGCTTTAGTCGCGCTAAAGGTAAAGCCCAGTGAAGAGTTGCTGCAACAATTAATTGAGTTGGGACACAGTAATACTATTGATGTTTTCACAGAAAAAGCGAGAAAGCGATTTGCCCGCCACTCGTCTATGAACCCTGAACGATGGGAGTCAATTCGCGACGAACTTGTATTCGTCCATGAAAAAATGAAGCTGCAAGACTTACGAGATGCTATTTGGGATTTAAGTGATCAGCTGTCTGATGAGCAAGAAAACATGTTGGATAAACTAGAAGCACAAGAAGCCACAAAACAAAGCTACGACGCGCTAAACGTTTTTAAGTCTCTACTATCGAAACTAGATATTCGCGCGCGCCGTGTCGCAACAATGAGCAGTCCAATTCAAAGCGAAGTTTACTTACCTCGATCAGTCAAGGGATAAGATCAGCTAAAAAGAAGGTTTCTTTTTCACTTTTCTGGCAAGAGTACTAGTTTCGTAGTTGATAGCCCAAGTGCCAGTCTTGGACGTGCAACATTTGGCGCTAATGTGGCATAATCACGTTATTCATGGACGATGCATTGGTTCTAAAAACACCCTACTAAACCCTACTAAAATCGTTCAATTAAAATACTGGCACGAGATCTAGAACACTAATAATGCGAAAAAATTTACGCTCTCTTTTCTTCCAACTCGGTTTATCCACTTTATTAATCATAGCGTTAACAGCCCCTTCCATGGCCTCTTTCAGCAATGCTATGAAAATCTATCAAGATGGGCGTTTTGAAGAAGCTAAAATTTCGTTTGAAGCTATGGCGTCGATTGGCGACCCTTCGTCGCTATTTAATCTAGGCGTGATGTATTTTCGCGGTGAGTCAGTAGATAAAGACCCCGTAACTGCGTATGTACTAATGAAGATCGCCACTGAAAACGCGCTAAACTCGGATTTTGAAAAAACAGCTCAAGTCATCTTCTCAAAACTAACAAACCAACAAAAGCAAGATATTGATTCAAGCTATAAATTACTGTCGCAACGTTATAGCTTATCAAGTGTGAACCAAAACGTCTTTCCAACGTTGTTAAACGACGAAGACTGCCCACCTGAACTAGAACCGATTCGAAAAGCGAACTTAGTGTATCCACGCAGTCAGCTCAAGAGCGGTAAAACTGGTTTGGTTCATAGTGATTATACAATTTCTCCAGAGGGTTATCCGCGTGAAGTCAATGTTACCAGGGCTACAAACCGCACATTCGCTAAAGCCGCGATCAAGGGGATTGAGCAGTCTTTGTATAAGCCCACCCTAGACGGCATGCCTATCAACAAGCGAGTTGCATCCGTTTTCTTAATTAATCTGAAGGAAGGCGATCGATTTACGACTGAAAGTTTCGAGCGCCAGCTAGAAACGCTAAAAGAAGAATCAGAAAGTGGCGATGTCGTCGCTCAATATAAATACGCCGATAGTTTAAATACCTACCGGCGCTTCAAACACTACTTTAAAGAACAACGCTTTCAGTACCGTGAAGCTAATGAATGGTATATCAAATCAGCTCAAGGCGGCTTGGCCAATGCACAATTCGAACTAGGTCGAAACATGCTTGAAGGGCGAGGCTGTGAGGTTGATAGAGAAAATGGTTTCAAATGGATCAAAGCTTCTGCTATCGGAGGCTATTCACGTGCTCAAACCTACTTGGCTACAGCCGAACTTTCAGGTGTGGCGAGTACTTCAGAGGGCTCTCATGCAGTAGTAAATTGGTTACGCAACGCCGCTCAAGGAGACCAGTTTAATTATCATCCAAAATTACTTCTAGCGTGGGAACTTGTTGCATCAGCTGAAAAATCATTGCTTAACCCAGATGAAGCGCTCGAGTTGATTAAAGATAAACCCTATTATTTTAGCGACAGAATTCGAATTCTCGAAACTGAAGCGGCGGCATACGCGCAAAAAAATCAATTCGCTAAGGCAATCCAGCTTCAGAAAAAGGCGGCAAAAATAGCAAAAAATAAAGAGTGGAAGATCGCTAAAATCGATGAACGCCTCAAGTCATATCAACAGCAACAAACGGTAATTGGTAATTATTACTAGTCTAGATAGACGAGCGAAAATTTTGCCAAGCATCAATGCGCCTAACGGTCAAACATTGAATCACCAATCAGCATAAACAAAGTCGTACCTATCTATGTTTTAATGCTGCGCCAATAGGCACTAAAACGGCTGCGGAAACTGCTTAATCACGCCATTAACTTGTTCAAGAACTTCATCTGATAAGGCAATGTCATACGCGTCGATATCCTCTTTGAGTTGCTCCATTGAGGTGGCGCCAATGATCGTTGAGGTGACACCGCACAGTTGATAAACCCAAGCTAAAGATAATTGCACAAGGCTCAGTTTATTTGCGTCGGCAACTGTTTTATAGGCAGCAATTGCTTGATGCGATAAAGTGGTATCACGAAAAATACCATTTCGTTGCACCATGGTCCAACGGCAGCCTGCTGGCTTGGCGCCATTGGCATACTTGCCGGACAACGCGCCACCAGCAATTGGAGACCATGGAAGATAGGCCACGTCGTTGAACACACAATTTTCAATCAAGTACGGCCAGTCTTTTAAATGCAATAAGCTGAATTCATTTTGAATAGAAACGATCTTCGGCAGATCGTGCTCCTCGGCCAAACGAAGATATTCGCTGATGCCCCACGGTGTATCGTCAGATAAGCCAATGTGGCGAACTTTACCATCGTTAACCGCGTCACCAAGCGCTTGTAGAATCTCTAGCATGGAGGCGCGCTCCTGCTCAATATTGGTCTTGGTTGGGTCAACTCGGCCAGGCCAATGCTTTGAAAAATGCGGTGTCAGACGATTCGGCCAATGCAGTTGATACAAATCAATGTAATCAGTTTTTAAACGTGCAAGCGACTCATCAATCGCTTGCTTCACGGCCGCGCCATTAATCGGCCCGCCACCTCGCACCCATGGCAAACCGCCACCAGCAATCTTACTAGCGAGCACAATGTCGCTTCGTTTAGCAGGGTTCGCTTCAATCCAATTACCAATAATGGCTTCGGTAGCACCGTAAGTTTCTTTACTCGGCGGCACTGAATACATTTCAGCGGTGTCAATAAAGTTAATACCGCGTTCTAGCGCGTAGTCGATTTGTGCGTGACCCTCAGCTTGAGTGTTTTGCTGACCCCAGGTCATGCTACCCAAGCACACTTCGCTCACGTGCAGATCACTACTACCTAATTTTACTTTTTTCATCATGAATACTGTTGGTTTATGTGCTCGCCTCATATGGCCAGGCAATTAATTGCTTTAATAGCGGAAAGTATACTGCGAGTTTAATCGGTCTCGCGTCAAGCTGTGAAAATAAAAAGCCATACTTTTCCAATTGAGCTCGATGACGACTGCGCACTTGCTCTGCGGCAAACTCTGCAACATCACTTTGATCGTGCGCGGTGCTCTTGTAGTCAACGATCCACCGAACACCCTGTTCGTCAACAAAAGTTCGATCAAGACGGTAACTATTCACTGAACCGTTTTCAAACGTCGACAAGGTAAATTCATTGTTAGACTCTGGGTAGTCATAAAATAAGAAGTGGGCTTCGGATTGCGACTGAATATTTTCAACCGCAGTGGATAAACGAGTGAGCGCATAGTTGAGCATTGTATTGGGCACTCGCAGGTTCGATAGTTCGGCACGCCATTGCTTTTGTAAACTCTCGTCGATACGAATATTAAGAACTTTCGAGCCATTAAACTGCAACCAATCATGCAAGACAATGCCCACACCGGTTGCCACTTCAGTGGCCCATTGATACTCGATTTGAGCATCATCATCGGGTGCTTTAGGCGCACTATTAAGCTGCTGGCTAAGCTGCCAGTCAACTTCATTGGCATAGCTCACTTCAAAATCCGGAGGTAACCTCAGCAGTGTTTGACGAAGATCAGGTTGCGCTTGTACGCTCGCTGGCGCCTCAAGCGAATAATTAAAATAAGGCTCTAATACATCCCAGACAGTATTGAGCAATGTGCCTTTTGATGGCGCACTTGGGAAATCACCGCTTTTACTGGGCTTTGCACGAGCAATGAGTACTAGTTTTTTTTCAGCTCGTGTTGTTGCTACGTACATCAATCGCACCGCCTCATTGAGACTGCGTTTGGCATCTAAATGGCGTAAATATTGATAGTGCAAACTGTCACTGCTTTGATCTGTGAAGGGCGCTAGCAAAAGCTCTGACTCACCGCTGGAATTTTGCGCCTCAGCCCACATCAACACTTCTTTATCAGCATTGCGTGAACCGCTATTCAAACTTGGAAGAATCACCGTGTGATATTGCAAGCCTTTAGACTTATGCATGGTTGATACAACAAGTTTAGGCTCATTGCCATCGGCTTCAGTTTGCGGTTGCGCATACAAACCCTGTAAGGCTTTATCAAGCTCGCGCATTGAAGGCAAGTCAGCACCACGCTCTAGCTCTGAGACAAGAGCAAATACGGTTTCAATATCGCGCTTACTCGCGCCTAATAAGGTGTGTTCGCCGCCTAAAGCAAACCATGTCCATTTAGCCAGACTTGATAGAGGCACTTGCTGGCGCTGCTCTACGGCTGCGCTCATAACGCGCATAAAGCGCTCCAGACGCAGCTTAGATTGCAGGTCGATATCATTCAGATTAGCAACGCACAATTGCGACCAAACTGTGCCATCCTGGCGACCAACTAATGTCTTAATCTCGGTTAAAGACAAGCCACACCAAGGACCTCTTAGTAAGGACAGCCAAGCAACACGATCATCGATTCGCGCAAGCGCTTTGCACAAAGCCAATACATCGATCACGGCTTGTAGATCAGCCAAAGGTTGAATATCAATGCCACTATAACGAATACCGGCTCGCTCTAGTTTAGGCAGCAAAGCATTGAGTTGAGCGCGCGTTCTAACCAAGACTGCGACCTGATCATTTTTACTTGGTAGTTTCTCAACCGCCTTTGCAGCCGCGTTAACTAGTAGCTCGGCTTCTTGTTCTTTGTCATGTGCTAAGAAATACGCACAAGGGTCATCAGTATCGCTTTTCGAGCAGCTAGCTGAGGCATATCTTATCGCGCCTGAGAGCACGTTATCCATGGCCGGAAAACTTCTTTCGAAGGTTTGATTGAACCAATCGACCAAGCTCTTACTAGAACGAAAATTCTCGGTGAGTTTCAAGGCTTCGATTTCAACATCTGGAAAGATCTGAGTAGTTCGATTGTCGGTAACTTGTAAAAATAAACTGACGTCAGCCTCTCGAAACCGATAAATGGACTGCATTGGATCGCCGACCAAGAACAGCGTTTTATTCGCAGAGTGTTCATCCCAACCCGCGGTCAGTTTTCGCAGCAATTCGATTTGCCCGTGCGAGGTATCTTGGAACTCGTCTACCAAAATATGGTGCAGATGGGCGTCCATACGAAGACCGAGATCTGTCGGGTTCTCAAGCTCTCTTAATGCCAAGTTGGCGCGCTGAGTTACTTCGCTATGGTCACATTCGCCACTTGATCGAAACTTCAACTGAAGCAATGCCGCGAGCGACTTAAGCACCTTTTCGAGCGCAAGCAATTGTTGCCAATCAGCATCGTCGAATCTACTCTCCGGTAGCACTTGGATATCACAGAGTGCGCTCGCTAGATCCATGTCACCTTCAAATGAACCGAGAAGCTGATGCATTCGGTTTGTCTCCGGAGACTGAGCAATAAAGCCAAGATTTTTGTTAACCTTCTTACGAAGCTTCACACCAGTAAGAAGCATGTGTGCCAGCCCATGCCAATGCTCTACAGTTAAGCTGTCATCGCTTTGATAACCTTCAAATACTGACAGTGGTGTATCTGAACCGGTAATATTGGATGCCGCGTAAGTCGCTAAGTCGCAGAGTTCATTTAAGGTGCTATCCGCGAGTAAGTTATTTGCCAAACTAAGTTGATCGGAGATCACGCTTTGCCACGCTTGCTCAAGCTCGCGTCGCATTGAGCTCAGATCACCTTGCAAAAGATGACGTAACCATTGATCGCGCTTGGCCAGCATTGAAGTGAAAAGCTGTCGCGCTTTATTGTAATTAAAATCCAACTCCGACATCACCGTAGTCAGATACGGTGTTATTGGCGATTGCTCATCGAGCAACTCATTAAACAATTGCTCAACCGCCGCGGCATAATGCACTTCAGCATTGTCAGTTGTGCGCGGGCGGTCGCCCAGACGGCTCAACCAAGGCATGCTCGCGGTAAGTTTTGCGCAAAATGAGTCGATGGTTAATATTTGCAGTTGATGCGGTGAATCTAGTAGCCCCCAATTGTGTTGCCGATCTCGCTCGATAACGTTCGCGGCAAGGTCAATACCTTGCTGCTCAAAGGGATCATCACTGCGCTCGCCGCGCTCAGCGCACTCGATCAACTCTAATAAGCGCTCGCGCATTTCCGACGTCGCCTTACGCGTAAACGTAATGGATAAAACCTGCTGCGGCTTTTCTACGGTTGCTAACAAGGTCAGCATCCGATAAACCAATAAACCAGTCTTACCAGAGCCGGCTGGTGCCTGCACGATGAACGAACGCAGAGGGTCGAGTGCCGTGCGACGAGCGTCTAAATCACTAATCATATGATCCCTTCGCCGCTCTCGATTTTACTTGCTTCACGAAGTTGCGATACGCGGCACATTGATTGCAAGTCGCAATACTGACAGGTGTTTTCATCAATTGGATTGACACACGCTTCGCCGGCGAGAAAGTCTTTGGCTAATTGTTCGAACAACTCGGGCCATGCATTTCGGTTTTCGGCCCAATCAGATTCATAGCCAGCACCATAGCGTGAGGCTTTTCGAAAAATATCCTGTTCAGATAGTTCAATGTATTTTGGATCAAGGGCTTTAACTTGCGCAAAGGCAATGCCTGACACCGACTTATTCTTAAGCTTGTCTAATGCCAAAGCATAAAGCGGCATCTGCGGGTTTCGTATGCGCTCACCGGTCCAGTCTTTTCGGTTCACCGATCCGGTTTTGTAATCGATAATAACCGTGCGTCCATCATCCGTGATATCTAGCCTGTCGATGATATATTTGTAGCGAATGCCAGCAAGCTCAGCTTCTCGGGGTTCTTCTCTTTCGATAACGGAAAAATTACATGGGCGCTTATCTTCTTGAAGTAACCAATTAGAGAGCAAATTTAGTAGGCGGACTTTTTCGTGCTTAAGCAAACTTAGTTTGTCGTTATTGAGCTTAAACTCGCTTCGCGCGAAACATTGTTCAATCAATTCTGAGATTAGCTCGCGCCGAGCACTCTCGTTCATCTCATTGAGCACTGTTTTAGTTTGTAGCCGCTCCCATAACTTATCGAGCAATAAATGCACGACATTACCGCGGTCCAAGCCGTCCAAACCAAACTCTGTCTCGTCCTCACTTAAAAAACCGAGTTGATGCGTGGCGAACGCTTTAAAGGCACAGTTAGATTGGTTTTCAAAGATCTTAGTACCGCCCTTGGCACGCCCAGGTTCTAACCAAGGAGTTCCCTGTGTATCTCGGTAGCTTTCTAGATTAGTTAAACTAGGTGTTAAGCTTCTGCTGAGCTGGTCAAAATGGCTATCATTGACAAAACAGGCAGAGCGAAATAGAGCGCTGGCTTGCACTGAATTCCCTGCATTTTTATCACTCGCTTTGGCATAACTAATGCGCTTATAACTTGCGCAATCCAGCAAGCTGGTGATCACACTTTTAGCTTGTAAAAAGGATGACTCCGCCGAAGCTTCGGGGTGATTAACATCAATCAAAAATCGCTTTGAAATAAAAGCATCGCCAAGATTAGGAGCGGGGTAGTCATGATTCATGCCGGTTAGGATACAGGTATCAACTTCGCGCCCCACTGCTTCGAACAAGCCGCTAATCTGTATCGGCGAATCGACGCTCTTGGCCTGAAACACGGTATTACGAGCCATGGTCTGAAATAACTCCAGCGCTCGATTCAAACCCGCTCTCGATTGAACTGTTGTTAACGCTGCAAACTCTTCAAGCAAGGCTTTCCAACGCATCTCTAATTGGTATTGGACACTGTCTAAGCGTTGCCCTTGCGGAGCGGTTCGCCATTGCCATTGGCTTAACCAATCAGCAAAGCACTGTGCCCATTCAGTAAAACTTAAGGCAGCATAATTTGAGCTTTTTTTGGCACTTGCCAGTTGCGCTTGAAAGTCTTGGCGTTGCTCAACTAAATGCTCGAGCACTTGCTGAAAATCCCCTTCCACTGATTGATCTCGTTGAGCGAGATACTCTAAGCATTGGGCATAGAGTGACGGAACTTGATCGAACGAAAAAGTGTGTATTCGTTGACGCTTAAGCCATTGCTCGAAGAGCCGCGCCTGCTCGCGATGCTCACCGCAAAGCCCCAGAAAACGGTTGCGCAAAATAAAACCAATGTCGACTGTGTTGCTTCGGTTTTTAAGCAGCATTAAAACGCTGATAGCCGCTTCAATTGCCGGTAAATCAGCCATCGTTCGGCCTAAGCTGAAAGCATATACTGAGTTATTTTGTTGCATACTCAATGGCGACGCTGAGGGGTAAAACACTTCGCGAGCCAGCTCTTCAACTTGGGTTTGACGCTGAGCCAAATCAGGGATAACCAAACTCACTTTATGGTTTGAATCTAACTCAACACAATCGCGTGCATGCATTAAAGCAGCTCGAAGTTCGTCGTCTGTTTGAGCGTATTCGAAATAGCGTTCACTTTTAGCGGGTCTTTGCGGTTGTGAGGTTTGATAACTAAGGCCCGCATTTTGCAAAAGCTCAAAATACCGTTTTTGCGCCGCATTGAGCATGTCGAACGAGAGCAAATGAACACCATTAAACGGATGTTCAATATCGATCTTCTTTTGGTCTAGCTCGATAAGTCGACTAATAAAAAGCTGTTCATCAAGCAGCCCTCTCTTGTCTAATATTGCTTGATAAGAATTCGCCCAAGCAAGGAACTGCTCAGTATCGGCCACGTGATCTTGCGACAAAGTCGTCGAACTGATTTGCCAATCGTGCAAGAGCTTCCAACTGCGCTGAACCGCGCGCGTGGTTTGCTGAACATTGAGTAAGCTCAAATCAGTCTCGCTTCGACGCGACGCCTCAATAACTTGCGTCCATAGTAGCGATGCTTGTTGCGAACTAATCAGACTATGGCTGCCAAAAGCGTTAGCGATGGCGCTTCGATTTAGTTGCCATAACACACGTAAATAGTCTGCCCATACGATAATCGTAGGCGACCGCCACACTGTGAGACCGGCATCTAAACAATGCCGTGCAACACGCTCGCTTAAATCATTCGCTAAACTGCGCGTTGGTACTAACGCAGCGTATTTTGGGTCAAGCTCACTAAGCCACTCATAAGTCGCAGACATCAACCATTCCTTACCCTATCTAGGGAAACTATTTAGCCGATACACTATCAGCTAAACGTTATCGGATCTTGCTCTTTTACGTCTGCTAATAAAGGGCTATTCTCTGCGCGTTCAAACGCTTGATCGATAGCCGCTGATCGCTGTTGAGCTACTTGACGCTGTGCCGGATGGGTAAAGATATAAAGCTCTTTAGCGTTTAAGGCTTCTACCACTCTTTGGCCAACGATTTCAGGTGCAATGCCGTTTTCAACAAGTTCTTGAGCGGCGTTATGTTTGGGAGCTGCCTTCGGGTCGGGCTTGCGCTCTAAATCACGATGCTCTTCTTGACGATTTCTATGCGATAGATGGATTCGCGTCTTTACAAAGGCTGGGCAAAGCGCCGCCACATGAATATTATGCTTCGAGAGTTCGACATTCCATGACTCGGACATACCAACAACAGCTACCTTAGTAGCAGTGTACGCCCCAGCATAAGGCACGCCGATCATGCCAGCCATAGATGCTACATTCACCATCCAGCCCCCTTCGCCATGCTGCTTAATTAGCGGAACTATTGCCTCAGCACCGAACACCACGCCTTTAAGGTTGACATCGATAACCCATTGCCAATCCTTATGATTAGTAGCTTCAATTGGGCCAGGCGCCGATGCAACACCGGCATTATTAACTAACATATGAACCTTCCCGAATCGCTCAATAGCTTGCTCAGCAATATTCGCCCAGCTTGATGGTAAGGTGACATCCATCTCAACAGCTAGCACCGGCACGCCTTGCGCCTCTAACTTAGCTTGTGCTTCTTTAAGTTGCGCCGCATCTATGTCGCCCAAAACTATGTTCATGCCTTGCTCGCCCATCGCCTGAGCTATTGCAAAACCAATGCCTTCGGCGCCACCACTGATCACAGCTGTTTTATTTTTATAGTTATTCATATCCATCTCAATTTAATTATTCTATAGTCTCATTGTAGATCTAAGCTGGCGAAGGAATTGCGAAAATCGGCGCCGAACCCAAACAACTATTTTCATTTAAGTTGACATAGTCGAAGCGATGCCAAGCTTTTCATTTGAGCAAACGAACAACACCAAACGAACCACGATGAGTTCGTCACCCAACTTCATATTATGAGGCGTTTTTGATGACACTGGAATTAGACAAGACGAGATCGGGAGCATTTGTTGACGACAGCAAAGGAGCATCGTCTGAGAAACAAGAGCACCCTCAAGAACGAGATTATCAGAAAGATCGACCCTTAGACCATTTTGCAGTTCGCAATGGGGTTGAATATGCGGGCACTCATATCATCGCTGATCTATGGGGAGCTAAGCCATTGGACGACCTCGAGCTCATGGAAGCGACATTGCGCAAGGCCGCCAAGGTTGCCGGCGCTACTGTATTACATATTCACCTTCACCACTTTACCGAAGGCGGCGGAATCTCAGGCGTCGCAGTGCTAGCCGAATCTCACATTAGTGTTCACACTTGGCCTGAGCGCGACTTTGCCGCATTTGACGTTTTCATGTGCGGGAACGCCAAGCCTGAAGCGGCTATTACGGTGTTTAGCGAGGCTTTTAACCCAGATAAAGTAGACGTGTCAGAGCATTTGCGAGGAGTTAGCCCTGATCATATTGATAAGTTAGGCTGAAGTCGCGCGCTATAACCCAATAGGCTGCTTTGAAAATCACCCAGTTCATAACAGATCCAGTACTTTACAACTCTAGTTGTCTAGATCTAAGGCATAAAAAAAGCGACCCAAGGGTCGCTTTTCTTTTAAGCAGTCACTATTGATTAGTTTAAACCGGCCATGTAGGCGGCTAACTCCTTAATTTGTTGTTCTGACAAGCCAAACGCAATGCTATGCATAATGCCGTTATATCCTACGCGATCGCCTTTTTTATAATCCAATAAAGCCTTTTCT
>CAKZRZ010000114.1 GCA_937918955.1 uncultured Arenicella sp. | reverse complement strand
TACTTAATATGCGCCAAAATTCCATCTAAGGTATCCAAGTTTTTATACTCGATTACCAATTTGCCTTTGCCGTTATTGTCTTCTAGCGAAACCTTAGTTCCGAGCTTTTCAGCAAGGTTTTCTTCCAAATTTCTAATGTCTGCACTTTTACTCGGCTTTACAGCTTTCTTTTTAGGGTTAGCATATGAACGAACTAATGCTTCAGTTTGTCTCACTGAAAGCTTCTTAGCATAAACCTCTGCGGCTACCGTATCTTGATACTCTAACGGTAGACCTAAGATTGCTCGCGCGTGACCCATCTCAATGTTGCCTTGTTCTAGTAACTTTTTCGCACCGGGGCTTAAGCTGAGCAAACGTAATAGGTTAGTGACCGCTGTTCGAGAACGTCCGACGCTTTTGGCCATCTCTTCATGTGTTAACTCAAACTCATCCATTAAACGCTTTAATCCAACCGCTTCCTCAACGGGGTTTAAATTCTCGCGTTGAATATTTTCGATTAGAGCAACCGCAAGCGTAGCCTCGTCGGGGATATTGCGAACAAGCACAGGCACTTCATGCAATTGAGCTATCTGCGCCGCTCGCCAACGACGTTCACCCGCAATAATTTCGTATTTACCATCCGACACCGGGCGAACGAGTATTGGTTGAATAATGCCTTGAGAGCTAATAGACGCAGCGAGCTCCTCTAGCGAGGCCTGATCCATGTTGGTTCGCGGCTGGTATTCTCCCGGCTGCATTTTTTCTACTGGTAAGGTGTTCGGTGCGGAATCTTTAGCACTTGCAGTACTCGCACTCTGAGTCGATGAATCGCCTGACCCAGAATTGGTTGAGCTTAGCGGCTCTGTGCTACCGAGTAGGGCTTCTAAACCGCGACCTAAGCGCTTTTTCTTTTTTGTGCTCATAACTCTTTATATACGCCTCTTGTTCTACGCCCGGCTATTTGTGATTCAGGCTGATTTTTATACTCTAGCGGCCGCTTTATGTTCAGCGATCTTCAGTATTTCTTTAGCTAACTTAACATAGGCCCGCGCACCCTTTGAGCTCGGTGCGTAAGTTATAGCCGACTCACCATAGCTTGGCGCCTCGGCCAAACGCACATTTCGAGGGATCACAGTGTCATACACCTTGTCACCAAAGTGATTCTGTAACTGCTTACTCACCTCGCCTGATAAGCTATTGCGCTTATCAAACATGGTTCGCAACAAACCTTCAATCTTTAAGGTTGGGTTCAATGTTTCTCGAATTGCTCTAATGGTCGACACCAAGGCACTCAAACCCTCTAATGCAAAGTATTCACACTGCATCGGAATCATCACAGAGTTAGAAGCGACCAAAGCATTAATTGTAAGCACGTTGAGGGCAGGGGGGCAGTCTATGAAGATATAATCATAATCCCCTTGCACACTAGCTAAAGCTTTTTTCAATCGCAGCTCTCGGCCGATCTCGTTTAATAACTCTACTTGTGCGCCAGCTAAATCGCCATTTGCGGTCATTACATCAACACCGCTCTCTGTTTTAACAATCGCTTCTTGAGCCGTTGCTTCGTTTAATAAAACATCGTAAATCGTTGCTTCGAGCTCACTTGTATCAACACCCAGCCCTACGCTGGCGTTGCCCTGCGGATCCATATCGAGCAATAAAATACGCTGGCCTTTTTCAACCAAAGCGGCTGATAAGTTAATACTGCTTGTGGTTTTTCCTACGCCACCTTTTTGATTGGTTACAGAGATTACTTTGGCCATGGTTTCTATTTAAGCGTATTGAAAAGAAGCGTGTTAAGTGTTGTTCTAACTGTAGCTATAACCCTTGCAACCGCCTTTTTACTTCGGCGCACAAATCACAACTAGATTGCGTTGGGCATCAAGTTCAGGAACTTTAAGTGCAAAGGTATCAAATTTTAGGTTCATCTTCTTGATAACTTTCAGTTCGTCCTTCGGAACCACGCCCTTCATTGCTAACCAACGACCATTCGGAGCTAAGGTTTGCTTAGAACCGACCACAAAATCTTCGAGACTCGAAAACGCTCTGGAGGTTACCATTGGGAACTTCTCTTTTGGCTCGTACTCTTCAATGCGTACGTTTTCGACCTTAAAGTTCTTCAGGCGTAGTTTATTCGCCGCAAACATCTGAAACTGAGCTTTCTTATTGCGCGCTTCTACAGAAGTCACTTCCAAAGCAGGGGAGAGAATCGCCAAAATCATGCCCGGTAAACCCGCGCCACTCCCCACATCAAGTAGGCTAGCGCCTTTCATATAAGGCTTAATACTAGCGCTGTCAAAAATATGGATACTGAGCATCTCTTCTAAGTCGTCTACAGCCGTAAGGTTGTGTGTTTTATTCCACTCAGCCAACAACTCCATATAGGCGACAAGCTTCTCAATCGCTTCGTCTCCATAAGAAACATGCAGCTCATCAAGGCCCTGCTTAATTCGCTCAGCTAACATTTTTTGAGTTGCGGTACTTTTGTCATTCATAGCGGTGCCATGTGGTCGATACGCGATTAAGCGCAGTCGATAATATAACTCGGCCTGAGATTATAGTAGATGCAAGAGCGTAAACGAAACTCAAAACCACCTATAGTATAAAAGCCCATGTTTTTGCCATATTTTATTTGTGAAAAAGAAGCCTTATAGAAAGCCATTCGGGGCACATTCGTCAGTATTATGTGATTAACTAGATTTGACTTATTCGGTAATCGTGTCGAGATGAAGGCCAATAGCCGAAGAAGCGGACCTAGGCGGCAATACCGCCACCATTTGATAGCCTTTTCGGCGCAAGTGCCAGGCCCAAATGCGGTTTCCAAAGAACCCCCAACAAAAAAACGACAGCGTAAAACCAATTAGATACAAATAGCCAAACGCGAAGTCACTATAGTCAAAGTGGGGTTCCGCCGAAATAAGGTTCATGGGAAACATAAAAAGAGAATACAGCACAGCCAACAAATACATCCTCTTTGAAATTAGCCACATCCCAGTAATCAAAA
>CAKZRZ010000113.1 GCA_937918955.1 uncultured Arenicella sp. | reverse complement strand
TTGTTACCTTTCAATGTCGCCAAAAGGTTAGTCTGTTCGGTATTGTCACTATTGAATAAATAAATCGCATCACCTTCAGCTAACGTCACTTGACTAAAATCAAGACGTATTGCCTTGCCGTTCTCATGAGCAATAAACCATTGGCAATTCGAGTTAGCCGCATACGATTGACTAGCGCTACCATCTTCGATACTACTTGTCAGTTGATGATCGAGCTTTACAGTTACCCGTCCGCGACAAAACCGTTCTTCTAGGTCTATCGGTGTTGACTCGAAGTTAGCCATCCACTCAAACTCTTTAGGCTTACCTTTGCTGCGAATAGATATACGCGCAACGCTCCCAGGAACAAATAGAGATTCAGGCATTTGGTGAAGCGCACCTTGGTAAATTGTGTGCTCCCCAGAAACAACGAGCTCGGCCTCGCGGTCTTTACGCATGTGAGCCGGCACGCTGATTGAAATTTGCTCAACCGGGCCATCAGGAGCAATAGTCCAATTGAATTTACCGCCGCGCGACACGCCAATACTCCCTTCAGCTTGCTTAATTAGGCCTTGCTGTTTTTCGAGAAAGGCAAGCGGGTTCTTTGCGCAATCGACGGCATCATCTAATTGCAGCGAACCTGCCCCTAATTTGCCGGGGATTAGTGGATTAAATTTATCGATCGGAGCTGCGCTGGCTTTAAGGCAAAGACTCAACTGACTAGGGCCATGAGACGGGTTCGCCAATTTCATTAGCGCTGCAGTGGCCGCCACTAATGCCGCCGAAACGGATGTTCCACTCTGCACTTGTGGACTGTAACTACCCCACTGAGCACCATCTACATTATCAGCATAAGAGGCCAAATCGACCTCAATGCCAAAGTTAGACTTTATTGAACGCATACCTGTTTGATCAACACCGGCAACACCGAACACCGCCGGATGTGAGGCAGGAAAACTGGCATGTTTGCTGGGATAGTTACCCACCGCATTAACGATAAATGTGCCCGAATTTCGCGCAGCGTTTAAACTCTGCTTGGCACTTCGGCTTTGGTTTCCGCCACTCCAAGCATTCGCAATAATATCGGCTTGCTGTTGCACAGCGTAGTCAATGCCAAGGTATCCATCTTTCATATTGAGTTGACTCGTGTGATCAGAGGCAGACTTGACCAGCATTAACTTAATTGGGTAGTTGTCTCGCTCGCCAAGCTTTGCTCGAATCACTTCGGCGACCAAACCCGCGATATAGATACCATGATTAAACTCAGCTTGTCGTGATTTAGGCGGCGCCAAGTTTTCATCCAAGTCAGAGACATCCCAACCATGTACATCGTCAATATGCCCGTTGTCGTCATCATCAATGCCGTTACCATCGACCTCATTCGGGTTGCTCCATAACATACCGTTTAAATATGGAGCCTTGTCATCAAATGCATCGTCCACAACCGCAATAACGATAGGACTATCTACTTCATAGCGCGTTTCATCAACTCGACTTAAGCCCAATGTTGAGAAGTTAAGCGGCTCGGCATGTGCTGAGCCGCTTAACAAAATAGCCGCTAATCCGACCACCGATGATAGGACTGAAAAAGGTGAGAACAGAGAAGAAGCTTTCATGCTAGAAATCCACCTGTTCAGCCCCATACGTCTGACCAAGTAAGCGTCGAGTTAAGCCTGGGCCAGTGGCATTTCCTTGCGAGCCAATAGCGGTGCGTCCTCTTAAATCTGGCAAGGCAAAGGTAGTTCTACCATCGCCACCGTAGAACGTACCATACAGCGAGAACAATGCAGAATTGCTTGCAATTGACAACAACTGCCCCGAGCAAAACGTCCAGCCTCGAGGCGCAAAATTAAAACCAACCAAACCAAGTTGCCCAAGTGTGGGTTCACCAAAATTACGCGAGGGAAAAATTCCTTGGAGAGCACATACATAGTTGAGCCCAGTCGATGGCTGCAGATTATTACTAGCTGGCGCTGCGGTGGCATCAAAGATCAAGGTATTTGTATCTTGGTTTAAGCTCAAAGGAGCATTAACCGTCAACTGCCCGCCTAAACTCGCTCCCGACGCTGCGACTAGATCCCAGAACGAATCGTTGGGCGGCTGATTAGCAATGCTCGAACGATGGTTACTGGTAACGATGTAGCTGCTACCCTCACGCTCAACAATGTCTGAACTTGAGTAATTTATATCCTCCTGCCATGGCCCTCTCCATGTTGAACCGTCTCCGAGTAGTGGTATCACTACTACTTTGTTTTGAGACAGCGCATCACCGAGTATGCACACGTTGAGAACGGCAACTAATAGAACTATCTTTAAAGAACGCATTTCAAGTCTCCTGTTTGACTTACGCGGCGTCTGCCGTGCTGGTCTTTCTCTCAAGTTCAACAATGTTCACGACGTCTTGAATGACATTGACTAAAAGCTGTGCCATTTTCACCATTTTACGAATAAGCTCTGCGCCAGCACTGAGAAACATTAAGGCGACTGAGGCTAGAAAATCGAGTATCGCTAAGGCTATTTTCCACTTGCTCATCTTTGATAGAATCCCTTTAACAATGGCGCCCAAATTTTTAGTTAGGCTCAGCACTTTAAAAGCACTTATGAAACGCTGAATGCGCTTATTATTGTCAACCTTTTCAGCGATGCTCTTCATGCGAGCGATAAATTTCGACCAAACGCTTGACTGTTTGCCAACAACATTACTAACGCCCTTTACGCTTTTACTGTCGGCCGTTGGCATTGAAAAACTAACAACGGTTGCGATAAAGCTCACCGAATGCCAAAT
>CAKZRZ010000112.1 GCA_937918955.1 uncultured Arenicella sp. | reverse complement strand
TGAAAAGTTAGAGACGCAGATCAACGAAGGCCTAGACCTTCTGAGCTTTGCAGGCCATGCAAGTTATGGCTTCTGGGGTTTCAATGGAATCGTCGATACCAATTTCGTTAAAAATGTTAGCAATCAAGGCAAGCCCATCGTGGTAATGCCTCTGGCTTGTTACACCTCGAACTATGAAAACCCAAGCATTAACACCCTAGCTCATCAATGGCTATTCGCTGGTGAACAAGGCGCGGCAGCGATACACGGAGCGTCAGTGCTTGGTGAGTATCGCGAAAACGCGATTTTTGCCGAGCGCTATCTGAACCAAGTAGAGAATTCTCAAACAATCGGTGAAGCGATATTGAAGGCTAAAAACGAGATGGCCAGTGGCAACCAAATGCTACATAACTGGGCTTATCTGGGTGACCCTAGCTTACCGCTTCAATAATTTATCTTGGCTTCTGGAGTAAAAATAGTCTGTTACTAATAGTCTGGTACGATAGGCGCTATGAACAGAACACTACTGATACTCCTCGCTATCGGGCTACTCGGTTGGTTTATTAGCCTTCCGAGTGATTTGCCTCAAGCTTATTTGAGCCAATATAAAAACGCGCGCTTAACGCAAGAGAGTGTTTCAGTTGGTGGAGCGTGCGAAAGCGAAAAATGCTTAGTGGTATACGTAGCACCTTGGTGCCCCTCATGTAAATCACTGACTCCGATGATCAACGAACTAAGTGCGCAGCTCGATAAAGAAGGTATTCAAGCAAGCATCGTGATCGGCAAAGACTCTATGGACAAAGTATTGGAATACAGCAAACGTTTTGATCAAAACGTTCTGATCGATAGTAGTGGCCGTTATTTCAACCAAATTGGCGCCAGAGGTGTGCCCTACTTCGCAGTAACGAACCAAAGTGGTAAGCGACTCGAAGAAATGTCTGGCGGATACAGAGAAGTCAGCCATATGCGTGAGCAGCTGGGAATCTAGCCCAACTGCTCATATTTAATGATTAAAGTTTGCTGTTAAAAATAGCTACTTACTCGCCAACCAATCGTTAATCACTTTTTCGAGTACCGAAAGTGGCAGAGCACCGTTCTCAAGTACTTTATCGTGAAACTCCCTAACGTCAAAGTTTGTGCCTAATTGCTTTTCAGCTCGGGCTCTGAGCTCTCTAATCTTAAGCTCGCCAGTTTTATACGCCAAAGCTTGGCCGGGCCAAGAAATATAACGATCAACTTCAGAGGTGATATTATTCATCGATAGCCCTGAGTTGGCTGCCATGTAATCAATTGCTTGCTGTCGTGTCCAACCCTTGCTGTGCAAACCGGTATCGACAACTAAGCGACACGCGCGCCACATTTCATACGAGAGTCGACCGAAGTTAGTATAGGGAGTTTGATAAAAGCCAACTTCCAAACCTAAACGCTCAGAATACAAACCCCAGCCTTCAACAAACACCGTTTGGCCACCGTACTTTCTAAAGTCAGGAAGGTCGAGTTCTTGCGCAAGAGCCAACTGTAAATGATGCCCAGGTACGGCTTCGTGCAATGATAAAGCTTCTAGTTGATACAAAGGGCGTGTATCAAGCAAACTGGTGTTCACCCAATAGAAACCAGCGCGTGAGCCATCGCCAGCCGGGCGAGAGTAATAGGCCGTAGTGGTCTTCTCAGCTATGTCCTTAGGTATTTCTTTTAAGCCATAAGGCATACGCGGCAATTTACCAAAAAGCTTAGGGAGTTCACCGTCCATTCGCTTAGAGATAGCGGCCACAACTTGCATTCGCTCTTCGGCGGTTTTTGGGTAGAAGTCAGGGTTGTCGCGCAAATAGATCAGCCATTCTTCAAAGCTACCTTCGAACTCTGCTTGCTTAATAACTTCTAGCATTTCGGCTTTAATCCGCGCGACTTCCGACAAGCCTACTTTATGAATATCGTCAGCGCTCGCATCAGTAGTGGTGTAATAAGCAACTCGATAATCATAGAAAGCTTTGCCTCCAGGCATATCATCAACGCCGACTTTGTCGCGACATTTAGGGGCATACTCGCTTAAATAGAAATCTAGGAACGCCTGATAGCTGGGTATCACTTTGTCGGCAATCACGCGCTTTGCTTTCGATTTCATTTTAATGAAATCAGCTTCGCTTACTACCGCTGGGCGGTTATCAAAAGGCGATAGAAACGTGCTCTTTTCAGGGTCGCCAACTATATGAGTCTCTATCGATTGCTCGAAACCTTGCATTGGCGCACAAGCTTGAACCCAGCCGGCATTAAGGCCTGCTCTAATGCGTGATGTAGCTCGTTCGAGGTACTCTGGCATTAGAGCTAATCGTTTCAAATAACTCTGATAATCACTCAGCTTAAAAAACGGTAGACGACCAGGCAGCGCGGTTAGATCGAGATGTGGACCAGAGCGATTATTCATAATCAAATATTTGCCGCCATGCTTAGAAGCCTCGATTTGATTGTGTAATTCAAGCGTCAACAAATCATGATTCAGCTGGTTTGTGAGGTCCAAATCTTCGACAGAAATTTGTTCAAGTGTTTTAGCAAACCCTTTCGCTCGCTCAATCGATTTATCAAAAGCCGCCAACGATGGGTCACTCAAAAGATGATCATATTCTCGAACGCCTAAGCTTGTAGCAAACTCCGGATTCTGCTCCAAGCGCGCAGCCCAATGCTGTTTCATCAAGTTTTCAAACTTAACATCAGCTTTGCTCTCTTTAGACCATGCTGAACTGGTTGCGCTAAGAAGCACCAAAAGTAAGGTCACAACAATCGAGAGTTTGCTAGAGAGAGTACGAAGAATTGTCATGGCCTTACCTTTATCGAATTAGTTTAAAGGCAAATAATACGCGATTCAAGATGCACTGTGTGTTGATTAAGCACTGACCGCATGGCAAGCTTTGCCAAATCTCCCCACACGGAACGTTCTAGTTTACTCACATGCTACTCAAACTCTTCGACAGTATTCGCACTGCGCTTTTTCCCGAGCCACCCGCCCCTATTGAAATAAGCGCTGAGCAAAGACAAATTCTTAGCCAAAAGGTAAGCTTTTACGCTAGCCTCAACGAATCGGACAAAGCGGTATTTGAGCAAGGCTGTATGGCGTTTATTGCTAATACAGAGTTCGTAGGGCATGAACTCGAAGTAAGTGATATTGATAAGCTCTTAGTTGCTTCTGGCTCGGTGATTTTGGCATGGGGGTTTGAGCAATGGCATTACGTTAAAGTTGATACGGTTTACTTAGTTCCGGCCTCGTTCAATGATAATTCTGAATTTCGCCAACACGATTCAAATATAACTGGCCTCGTTGGCACCGCACATTTACGCGGCAAAATGATTCTTAGCCAGCCCGCACTGCATCAAGGTTTTAATAACGACCAAGATAAACGCAATGTTGCAATTCATGAATTCGCACACTTGATCGATATGGCCGACGGTGACATCGATGGGCTACCAAGGCAGATCAGTGAACACAGCTATAGCCTACCTTGGCTGGAATTGGTTGCGAGAAAGATAAAACAAATTGACGAACGTAAGAGCGATATTCGTCAATACGGTGCTACCAACAATGCTGAGTTTTTCTCGGTAGCAAGTGAGTACTTTTTTGAACGTCCAAAACGACTAAAACAAAAACACCCCGAGCTGTATTCGCACTTACAACGGTTTTACAAGCAGAACCGCGCTGACGTACAACGAGCAGAACGCATACGCAAAAAAGCGCCTTGTCCATGCGACAGCGGTAAGCGCTATAAGCGTTGTTGCATGCCAAAGATATAAGGGTCAAGAAAAGTCAAAAATTCCAAGCTTAGGGCTTTCTATTCTTGATCTCAGAGCTTTATATTCTAAAGCTCTGAGCGTTTAAGCTGCAGCTCAAGGCTGTTTCTCCAATTCAGTGAGAGCATTAACAAACACGTCTTTGGGCTGGCCACCGGATATCAAATATTTATTATTGAAGATAAACGCCGGTACTGAGCTAATACCCTGCTGCTGACCGAGTTGTTGGTCAGCACGCACCTCGGAGGTATATTTATCACTGTCCAAGATATCTTGCGCCTGCTGACGATCAAGCCCAACTTGCTCAACACAATCAAGCAGGTGTTGATGGTCACTCGGGTTGCCTGCATTCTTAAAATACAAATCGAAAAAAGCTAACTTAAGCTTGGTTTGCAAGCCGTGATCCTTCGCCCAATGCAATAATCGATGAGCATCAAAGGTGTTAAACACGCGGCCTTTTTCGGGGAAGTTAAATTCGTAGGCAACCGATAAACCACGATCAATTAAGTTCTGTCGATTCGCTGCGCCTTGCGCCTCGGTCAAGCCGTATTTTTGCTGAATATGCTCAGCTCGATCTTGGCCTTCAGCCGGCATCGTCGGGTTTAACTCAAATGGGCGCCAATTAATGCTCACTGATTCTTCAATATTGAGTTCGCGTAGAGCGTCCTCTAAAGCACGATAGCCGATAATGCACCAGGGGCACGAAACGTCAGATACGATGTCGATAGTATGCATATGAATTCCTATTAAATTGAATGTGCGAATGTAGTTTGGGCTGTTATATCAAGTGAAAGAAAAAATAAAGTCATGCCTAGGATAGACCGTTCTGAGCCAGCCATTGTTTAAGTTGCGTTAATGACATTGCGCCTGAAACTCGAGCCACTTCTTTTCCCTCTCTGAACAAAATTAAGGTTGGGATCGATCGAATATTCCAACGGCCAGCGACTTGTTGCTGATCTTCGGTATTGAGCTTTGCAAAGCGTAATTTAGGCTCTAACTGCTGAGCGGCTTGTTCATAGATCGGCGCAAAGTTTCTACATGGGCCACACCACGGAGCCCAACAATCGACCAAAACCGGCAACTCATTATGGTTCAAAAACGTCGCGACATTAGCGGCCGTTAAATCAGCAGCCTTACCTTGAAATAGAGGAGTCTTGCATTTAGCACATCTAGGTTTGTCGCTTAATCGATCGGTTGGTACTCGATTGGTTGATGCGCATTTCGCGCAAGATATATTAGTAGTAGACATATTTATCGGTAACTGATCACTTTCTAAAGAGCTTAATCGTGTGCTACAAGCGCGCTAGTAATTTTAATTTCGTTTTCTAAGGTTTTATGAACGGGACATCGATCGGCAATTTGTAGCATTCGCTCTCGCTGTTGTTCGCTTAAATTTCCTTCTAATGTGATGGCGCGATTAAAAACATCAACCTTGCCATCGGTCTTTTCACAGTCAGTACAGTCGCTGGCATGAATTCGGTCATGATTCACGTGCACGCTCACCTCTGTTAAATCTATCTTTTTGTGACGCGCATACATATTGAGTGTCATAGCAGTGCAACTCGCCAATGCAGAACCTAGAAAATCATACGGAGATGGGCCTAGATTCTTGCCGCCAACATGCTTCGGCTCATCGGCTATAAGCTGATGCCCGTTCGCATTTATATCGCAAATAAATCCTTGATCGGTTTTCGCTTCTGCCAATATGCCTTGCTCTATATCAACAACTTTTGCTTCTAAATCAAGATAGCGCAATGCCCAGCTTGCCAGCACTTCAGCAGCATATTGAGAATCCTTTTTGCTGCTTAACAAATGATCTGCTCCATCTAGGCTCACAAAGCTTTTGGGGTGTAACGCTTTTGAAAATATTTTACCCGCTTCGTCAATCGACACGGTATCGTCTTGCGGCGAATGCATTACCATTAAAGCTTTACGCAAACCGCGATAGTCAACTCTCCGCTCTTTAACATCATCAACAAAGCTTTGCTTAAAGGTGAACTTACGACCGGCTAAATCAATAGCAGCACTGCCATATTCTTGCAAAGATTGTAAGTGCTCTGACAGCAAATGCAGAATGTGTTCAGGGTTTGACGGCGAACCGATGCTTGCCACCGCTTTAGCTGACGGAATTTGTTCCGACGCCGCGAGTATGGCAGTGCCTCCTAGAGAGTGTCCAATTAACAACTGAGGCGCCTGAAAATCTCGCTCAAGAAAATCGGCAGCATCAATAAGGTCGCTTATATTGGTCGAAAAATTACTGTCGCTAAAGTCACCCTTACTACCCCCTAAGCCCGTGAAATCGAACCTTAATGTTGCAATGCTTCTTTGAGCTAAAGCTTCTGAAATCGCTACCGCGGCATTAATGCTTTTAGTACAGGTGAAACAATGGGCAAATACCGCATAGGCCTTCGTGTCGCCAACATTTGGCGTATGTAGAGCTGCTGATAAATCGATGTTAGCTCTATTTTTAAATGTGATTCGTGTTTGCATATTTGGGCTCGAGTTACTTGGTTTTTACGTCATTACAGACCTGCTAAGTAAGCCGATGCTTACCAACGAGCAAGATAGCAGAGTATTCAGCAAAAACACCAAATTTATTGTTTTACGATAATTTCTTATTGTTTTATTTTGTTTTTCGCGTATTTTAATAGCCAACTACCCACTAAATTTTCGGAAAACGAATATCTCGAAATATGGCTTCTACTAAAACACTGGTCAGATTTAACTCAACAATGGCAATGCTATGCACCCTATTGATGTTCGGAATTCCGGTCGCAATGGCTTGGTTTTGGCTCAACTTCGACAGCAATATCGAGTCTGTATCAATTTACAACGAAGGCATTTTGCAAGTTGACACTATTGTTGCTTGGCAAGTAATCACGGCGGGTTCGTTCAGTCTTTTAAGTTCACTAATCTTTGCTTACGGTTTGTACCAATTACGAAAACTGTTTATCAACTTTACCGCCCGTGAGTACTTTACTCAGCCCAACCTAGAATGCATGTATCGCTTTAGCCTAATTCTATTCGTTAGCGCAACGTTGAAGCTTTTTGATACTGCAGTGATGAGCGTGGTATTGACCTGGAACAACCCACCCGGCGAAAGAGCATTATCTATTACGTTTAGCTCAACTCAATTTTGGTCGCTCTTTATCGCAGCAACGTTTCTTGCCATAACGTGGAGTTTTAGAGAAGGAGTTGAACTAGCTAAAGAAAATGCCGAGTTTGTATGAGCATCGTTGTAAACCTTGATGCCATGTTGGCAATTCGTAAAAAGCGCTCTAAAGAGTTAGCCGAGTATGTCGGCATCACAGAGCAAAACATTTCACTATTAAAGACAGGCCGAGTTAAAGGCATTCGTTTCAATACGCTAGAAAAAATATGCGAGTTTTTAGAATGCCAACCGGGCGATATATTGGAGTTCAATCATGATGAGTAAATCAATTATAAGCAGTGCAATAGTAATACTACTAAGCGCCTGCTCTAAGCAGCAAACCTATGAAAACATTCAGGCTGACCGAACCCGAGATTGCAATAAGATCTTACACGACAGTGAACGAGCAGAGTGCTTGCGTGGTTCCGGCGTACTTTATAAGGACTATAAACGCGAACGCGAAAAACTACTGAACACGACATCAAAGGATTAAGAGCCCCATGAACAAACTGAAATTAAGCACCATAATTTGCATCACCGTTATCCTTACCGCCTGCACCTCTTTGCCTCTAAACACAATGTGGAAGCTGCGAAATTTTGACCCACTACAAGCTGACCCTTCACAAATGCGCATTGCGGTTATCACCGACAAAATCGTTCAACTCAAAGACGATGCCGTTACCATACAACTCAGCTTCACTTCGGATGATCCAGAACATACGTTTAAAAACACGTCCCATGCGTCAGTAAAAACCAACACCACAGTCCAAGAACTGGATTCAAAACTTAGTGACAACGAACGAATTACCCTATTTTACTTAGATAAAGAAGCCGCAGAGCAAATGCGGCTCGCGCAAAATCGAATTCGTATCATCAAACAAAACAAAATAAAAGGCGATGGAAGTTTAAGCGTAAATGTAAACACCGGCTGCTTTGATGGGCCCAAACCCAAAGAATTGAGAGCTAGCATTTATGCACAATTTGATGTGAACAATGGCTACATAAAAATGATCTCAGATCTCGATCTATTGAGCCAGATCGATCATGGAGAGTTTTGGTATGAGTGTGAGGCAGCTGCCGCTAAAACGCCTGAAGATAGCAGCCCGATATAGAACCATCGGCTTTCTTCTGATTTTGCTATGAACATAAAGCAAACGAATTTCGGTATTATTCACAGGCAGCCATTTGGCTTTTGAAATACCAAATGGCATTATTAGGTATCAATTTGTGCTATTTCCAACCTGAACGCCACACATCTTGATCTTTAAGTACTCGCCAATCGATTTCGCTTTGCCGCTTTGTCATAAGCGCTTCTAGAATACACAGCACAACCTTATTATCTTCATCATAGTCAACCTCAACGATAATAAAGTGCTTCTCCTTATTCTTCGGTCTAACGGCCGTCCACTTACTATTCAATAGTTTCTTTGGGCTTACTACATTCATCATTTTTCACTACCCGGTAGTTTGCTTTTAGCTTTCTTTCGAGCTGATAGTTGTTGCTTCTCTGCATTAGTCCTCAAGGCCGCTTGGAAAGCAATCTCTGCCCAATACCTTGCTTGCTCGAAATCATCATAGATTTCTTCAGGTGCTGAGTAATACGACATTATGCTGGTCTTGCCTTTAGCCACGAACTCGAAAGGGGTCAACTTTCGTTCTTCAAACAAAGCGACATTTTGTGTGTCGGTCTTTAAATACAACTCGTCGTCGGCAACTAAACCAAACATTATGTCGTTATGATATATCCCGTGGCCTCCAAACATTTTTCGACTGCGAATTGGTCCGAAGTGCTCGAAGACTTCATGGAGATAGTCAACAAACTCACTCATCGTTTGACACCTGGCTCAGTCATATCGACCTCTAAGTAATTAGCTATTCTAAAAATCATAATACTAAGCTTAGCAAAGACCTGTTTTAAGAAACTCATCAGAAAATCCTGTTCCTTAAAGGGTATTGCAAGAATTATTTTGAAATCACTATACAACAAGTTTTAGGCATAGACATTGCAAGCTTTGGTTTCTATGCTTAGGCCAATTATTTTATGACACGTAAACCTAATTAAAAATGAATTCAGTAATTATTTCGGACCATTTCGATAGCGGAAACATCAAGGTGATTGACGCCTCTGACCCTAGCAATATCAAACTAGCGATCCGCAAAGATAATGCCAGTGACTTCTTGCAATTTTTTCATTTTCGCCTAGAAGCGGCGGTTGGAGAGGTATGTAAAATTAGCATCATTAATGCTGGTGAATCATCTTACGTCGGCGGCTGGCCAAACTACAATGTTTGCACGTCGTGGGACAGAGCTGATTGGTTTCGTACACCAAGCCATTATGAAAACGGGGTTCTTAGCTTTGAAATTCAAATGGTCCAAAATTCTGTCTATTTCTCTTACTTCACACCTTATAGCCATGAGCGCCATCTAGATCTATTAGCGTGGGCTCAAGGCGACACAAGAGTCACAAATGAAACTCTGGGTTTGACAGTCGACGGCCGAGCGATGAGCTTACTGTGCATCAAAGAGAACGAGAAGCCTAAGCGTAAAGCCTGGGTTATCGCGCGCCAGCACCCGGGTGAGACCATGGCCGAGTGGTTTATCGAAGGCTTCTTACACTCATTGTTAGATGAAGATAACCCAGCTGCTCGAAAATTACTAAGTGACACTGCATTTTACGTAGTGCCGAATATGAATCCCGATGGTTCGGCTCGTGGTAACCTGAGAACCAATGCTGCCGGCGCTAATCTAAACCGAGAATGGCTAGAGCCAAGCATGAGCAACAGCCCAGAAGTCTACTTAGTTCGTGAACGTATGATGGCTGAAGGTGGCGACTTATTCTTAGACATTCACGGCGACGAAGAATTGCCCTATAACTTTGTTGCGGGGTGCGAGGGCAACCCAAGTTATGACGAGCGACATGCTGCTCTGGAGACGCGTTTCAAGAATACCTATATGAGTATCTCGCCAGACTTTCAAGACACACATGGCTACACTAAAGATGAAGCAGGTAAGGCCGATTTACGCATTGCGGCAAACTGGTTGGGAGAGCACTTTAAAACGCTATCGTTTACCATTGAAATGCCGTTTAAGGATAATGCTGATTTACCCAATGAGTTGAGCGGCTGGTCAGCCGAACGAAGCGCGCAACTGGGTAGTGACGTATTGTTTCCGATTGCTAAAACATTTCGCTTGATGGATAAATTAGAGAGCGATTCTTAGTTTTTTTTGGGAGTGCTGTATTGTTTTTGATTTGCCTTGTTGGCGGCTAGTACGGTACTCCGTTGGGCGAGATGCTTCGGCTGCGCTCAGCATGACGGGCGCTTTGCATGACGAACGATGGGGTAAACTGAACACTTAAACATCCCAAAGAAACTGTTTGAGATAAATTCTGCCCGCAGGATTAAATTCTACACCCTCTTCTTCTAGCAGTATGCGTTGATAATCTTCGTAACCCGCTTTAGAACGCGAGCTAATCTCACCTTTGGAGTTTACCACTCGATGCCAAGGTACTTCGTGCTCATCAGGCAAAGCGGCTAAGGCATAACCAACATGTCTTGCGTATCTCGGCCTACCTATCAGCCTTGCGATTTGGCCATACGAGGCCACTCGCCCTTCTGGGATCTCACATACCATTGCATACACTTCTTGGTATAGGCTGTCGTTTGTCGACTTAGCCATGCAAGCTGAACGCTGGGCTTAGCACGATAGTCACAGTAGCACCCGCTCTGCGGTCGCCAACAATCTCAGCATATTGCGACGAGTTTGCCCAGTCGTGGAACTCTTGCTCGCTTGGAAACGATACCACAACCAACTTACTGTGCTTCCAGTCGCCTTCTAATACCTTTGGTGACTCATCATTGACAAGTAATTGGCCATTGAACTGTTTAAACACATTCCAAAATTTTGCTTGGTAACGGTCATAGGCTTGGCGGTCAAAAATATCTACTTGAACAATTGCAAATACGGTCATTGGTCACATCTCAGTTGTTTAGATTAGCTAAGAGTATACCCTTAGCGGTTAACAAGTCATCGCGCCAAACTATCTCTAAGCCGACGGTGTATAGATTGGATAAGGTTGCTCGCCTCTCTCAACTCGCTTTATGTTGTCGGCAATTACTTCACTTGCGTATTGCGGATAGGTACCGCCCGACATGTGTGGTGTAATGAACACATTATCTCGTCCCCAATAAGATGATTCCTTGGCTAAAGGTTCAAGGCTAAAAGTATCGAGCGCGGCGTTAGCAATGTGTCCAGAATCAAGTAAATTAATTAATGCCTGATCATCAATTATCGCTCCTCGGCTTAAGCTAATCAGGTTGGCGCCTTCAGGCAACATCGATAAAGTACTATTATTTAGAAGGTGCTTGGTTGCATTGTTTAATGGCAGGCAGTTAACCAGCACATCGGTAGCACAGAGCATATCTTGCATGCCTTGCTCTCCTGAGAAGCTCTCCACCTTAGCTATCTCTTTTTGGCTACGGCTCCAGCTTTGCACACGAAACCCATTGGCCACTAATCGCTCAGAGACAAAGCGGCCAATCAAACCTGCACCTAATACCGACACTCGATAATCTCTTGAAAATGGAGCCATGTGCCGTTGCCAATGTTGTTCAGATTGCTGAGTGCGATAACGCTCATAACCCCGTTGAAAATGCATCACCCAATACAAAACGTATTGAGACATTTCATCTCCAACGGTGGGGTCAACCAATCTTACAATTGGCACATCGGGTAAAGACTGCTCTTGGTCAATGTGATCCATACCCGCACCCAATACTAATATCGCTTTTAGGTTTGGGTAATTATTCAAATCACCAAGAGGGTGATGCCAAACAACCGCGTACTCTATCGCCGCGACATCATTGATGTCGGGATAGATGTGCACCTTCATTGCTGGCAGATGCGAGGCCAGAGCATCAGCCCATGGTTGATTATCGCCACCATTATTGTTGAGTAGTATCGCCATTACTTTATCCTATTACAGAACCTCAAGCAGTTTTGGTGTTTGTCTGCAATTGTGTAAACCACTCCAACTGCTTATGCATGCGATCGTACTCTAGTTTTTTGATATGAGTCGGGTTTCGGTGCTCAGACCAAGGCATATTCAGATCAACCCATCGATGTACTAATTTTTTATGCGGCTCAACTGAGGCCATCATCATTTTTGCGACAGGCTTTTGAAGTACTAAGTCTTCATAACCGAGGCCTTCGCCTACGGTAATTTGCCGCAAGCCTTGGTAGTCGAATTCTGCACTGTGATGAACATGACCATTTAAAAAAGTAGCAATGCCAAGTTTTTGACTTTGTTCTACTAACCAATCAACTTCACCGATGCCATGAATCTCGTGATCGTCATGAGGGTTTGGGTCTTTGAGGGGGCGGTGCGTAAAAATTACTTGATCACCGTTATATGGCCCCGCTTGAGCTAAAGAGTTAAAGAGTGCGCCGCGGTGACCTGCGTGTGCCGGCCAAAAATCAACGGCTGTGTCGACATTAATGAACCGCGTGCCGGCCAGTTCGAAAGCGTAGTTCATTGGCCCAATCTGCGAGATAAATTTTTGGTATATCAAACCGTTGTCATGAAAATCGTGATTACCTATGGTGACGTAGCATGGAAGCTTGGCCTTATTGAAATGCTCAATAGCCATCTCATATTCGCCCTCGGTATAATTGAGGTCACCCAAGTGCAGTAAGAACTGTGCACCCAGTTCATGCGCTCGCTTTAGGGTCCAGCCGAGTTCTGCACCGCCGCCGGTATCGCCCATCACAGCAAACTCGAATCCATCTTTTACAGGAAGAGACCATTTAAGCGCGGTGCCTTGACCAACTCTTTTGATATGCACTATTCGAGCCGTGCCATTTACCTCTTCGTTGATGTCTGCTGATACTGGCCCTTCTATCTTGAGTACAGCATTGCTCGCCACATTTAATACATTGATTGCGGTCGAACCCTCTAGTCGCTTAATGAATACTTGAGGCTCAGGGGCAATCGCTCTAATTGTGTATTGCTTCGCAGATAAAGAGCCCTTAGCGGGGATAGAGCCTTCAGCGGGGATAGAGCCTTCAGCTGATAGAGAGCCTTCAGCCAATAGAGAGCCTTCAGCCAATAGAGAGCCTTCAGCCAATAAAGAGCCTTCAGCCAATAAAGAGCCTTCAGCCAATAAAGAGCCTTCAGCCAATAAAGAGCCTTGAACCGCAATACAG
>CAKZRZ010000111.1 GCA_937918955.1 uncultured Arenicella sp. | reverse complement strand
GGCGTTTGCTGCGATCAATCAAAAAATGAAAAAGAAAACCATCTCTGAAACTATCAACTTGTGCTACCGCACAGTGGGTATGAAAGAGACCGTTATCTTTGCTGACCAATTGATGTACACAGGTTTCCGCCAAGCGGCACTAGCTGGTATTTCAATCGGTGTGGACGACATGGTTGTTCCGCAAGAAAAGCACGACATCGTTGACGAAGCTGAGTCAGAAGTTAAGCACATCCAAGAACAGTTCTCGTCGGGTCTTTTGACCGACGGTGAGCGCTACAACAAAGTTGTTGATATCTGGACGCGTACTTCTGAAAACATCGCTAACAAAATGATGGAAAATCTTGGCTCTGACGAAGTTGTAGACGCTGAAGGTGAAACAGTAGATCAAGAGTCTTTCAACTCGATTTACATGATGGCCGACTCAGGCGCTCGTGGTTCACACGCGCAGATTCGTCAGCTATCAGGTATGCGTGGTTTGATGGCCAAACCGGATGGTTCGATTATTGAAACACCGATTACGGCTAACTTCCGTGAAGGCTTGAACGTATCTCACTACTTTATTTCTACTCACGGTGCACGTAAGGGCTTGGCTGATACGGCACTGAAAACAGCGAACTCCGGTTACCTAACTCGTCGTCTGGTAGATGTATGTCAAGACTTGGTTGTTACCGACGAAGACTGCGGCACTAAAAATGGCGTTTTACGTAAAGCACTTGTACAAGGCGGCGATGTTGTAATCCCGCTTGTTGACCGAATCTTAGGTCGTACTGTTGTAGAAGATGTAATGTCTAACGTAGATGATTCAGTAGTAGTTCCTGCTGGCGAAATGATTGACGAGAAATACTTCGAGCTTATTGAAGCCAATAACATCGACGAAGTGCTTGTTCGCTCTGCAGTAACTTGTGACACACGTTACGGTATCTGTTCTAAGTGTTATGGCCGCGACTTAGCGCGTGGTCACTTGGTGAACCGCGGTGAAGCTGTTGGTGTAATTGCAGCACAGTCGATCGGTGAGCCTGGCACACAGTTGACCATGCGTACTTTCCACATTGGTGGTGCGGCAACAGCCGGTGCGTCGGTATCTAACATTGAAGTGAACAACAGCGGTAGCATCAAGTTGGAGAACCTACGTTCGGTAGTGAACTCTGATAAGAAGCAAGTTGTGGTTGCGCGTTCTGGTGAACTGATTGTTCAAGATCAAAACGGCTCTGATCGTGAGCGTTATAAGCTGCCATACGGTGCCGTACTTCAAGTGAATGATGGTGATGCAGTAGAAGCTGGCGCAATTGTTGCCAACTGGGATCCACATACACACCCAATCATTACTGAGGTAGACGGTAAGATTAAGTTCTCTGAAATGACTGATGGCATGACAGTGACTAAGCAAACCGATGATCTAACCGGTGTGACGTCGTACGAAGTAATCGACCCTGCTGAGCGTCGTGGTTCAGCCCGTGATTTGAAGCCGACCATTGAGTTGGTGGATGCAAAAGGTAAGCAAATCATGATTGCTGGTACTGATGTGCCAGCGCGTTATTCGCTACAAGCGGGTGCGATCGTAACTGTTGAAGATGGTCAGAAGGTAGGTGTTGGTGATGTACTAGCGCGTATCCCGCAAGAGTCATCTAAGACTCGCGATATTACTGGTGGTCTACCTCGTGTTGCTGAGTTATTTGAAGCACGTAAGCCAAAAGATGCCGCTATTATGGCGACGGCCGGCGGTGTGATTTCATTTGGTAAAGAAACCAAAGGTAAGCAGCGTTTGGTTATCACTGATACTAATGGCGAGTCACACGAGACGTTAATCTTGAAAGGTCGCACCATCAACGTGTTTGAGGGTGAGACAGTAGAGAAGGGCGAGATCGTGGTAGACGGTTCACCGGTTGCTGAAGACATTCTTGCTCTGAAAGGCAAAGAAGCTTTGACCGATTACATCGTAGACGAAGTTCAAGATGTATATCGTCTGCAAGGTGTAACCATCAATGACAAGCATATCGAAGTAATCGTGCGCCAGATGCTACGTAAAGTGAAGATCACAAACCCTGGCGAAACTAAGCTATTGCCTGGTGAACAGATCGAACGTACTCGCTGGTTAGAAACCAATGAAGCAGCAGAGAAAGAAGATCTAGTGAAAGCGCAAGCTGAACCAGTGCTTCTTGGTATCACTAAAGCGTCATTGACCACTGAGTCGTTTATCTCAGCGGCTTCGTTCCAAGAGACAACTCGTGTTCTTACTGAAGCCTCTATTGCAGGTAAGGTTGATCACTTGCGTGGCTTGAAAGAGAACGTAGTGGTGGGTCGATTGATTCCAGCTGGTACCGGTTTAGCGTATCACGAAGACCGAGTGCGTCGTCGTCGCGAATCTGATGAGAAAGAAGCCGAATTGGCTGCTCTTTTGAGTCAAGAAACAGCGGACGCCGAAGCGGCTTTCGATGCCTATGAAGACACTGATGAGACAGCTGCAGCTGAATAGTAAAGCTAGCTTTCAAGTAGTCGAAAAAGAGCTCTATGACGATAGTTGTAGGGCTCTTTTTTATGCAATTTCAATAACTCAAAATTAACGTCAAAAGCAGTGATAAAAAGACTGTTTTTCAAAGGGTTTCAAAAAGTAATTTTTAGCCAACAAATTAAGTTTGATCCTGTTTAGATTTTGTTTATTTCAAATATATGAGATGTACTTTTTTGTAGTGTTCAATTTATAGTAATAATGCTTCGGTATTAACTAAGTCTGTTTCCGCAGAATGTCCCATAAATAAAGCCTTTCGGGGCTTTTTATGCGCCTATGAGCCAAGATGAAATAAAGTTTCAGAAAAGAGTTGACGACTCACCGAATATCGGTAAAATGCGCCCACCTCGAGAGACAAACTCAAGCGTTCGCAAGAAGGCAAAAGTAGCTCTCAAATCACCTCCGAAATTAATTTCAGAAAGTGGTTGACGAGGTAAGCTAGAAGCGTATAATTCGCTTCCCGTTGAGGCGCTAAGAGATTAGCAAAATCAACACCGCTCTTTTAAAAATTGAACCAAACAATTTGTGTGGACGTTTTCTTAAATGAATTAGGTTACACAAAAACTGGTAAACCAAGTGTTATGTCGTCGCAAGATGGCAGCTCAATTCCGAGGCGCTTGAGAGACCTGGCTTTTATTATTTTTGGCCATAAAACAAAAAATTCCTTTAGTAATTAGATTGAACTGGAGAGTTTGATCCTGGCTCAGATTGAACGCTGGAGGTATGCTTAACACATGCAAGTCGAACGCGAACGG
>CAKZRZ010000110.1 GCA_937918955.1 uncultured Arenicella sp. | reverse complement strand
AGTCTAATCGAAACAGCTAAAGCCAACGGCATCGAGCCTTATGCCTACTTAAAGCGAGTATTCAGCGAAATACCAAACGCCAACAGCTTCGACGACATTGATGAATTGCTGCCATTGAACAAAGAAAATTAGAACGCCGCCCACACCCGAAGGGCATAAAAAAGGCGGCGCTCTATAACAACACCGAGCTTCCTGCTCAAGCCATCATCCTGATGTGTGCTGTTAAACGAATAGTAAACAAAATTAATCCAGCTCGCCTCACCCGTACGGATGAATTGCTAGGGTGCCGATGGTTTGGCGCTTACCCTTTATCAACTTTTTCTTCAACTTCTTTGGTAAAGTGTCTGGACTATATAACGTCATTAAGAGCCCAACAGCTTGAACTCTGATACCTGGTTGCGGCGGTTTGCCTCGCCATGCTTTACTGATTAGTTTTTCTAGTTCAGTCGAGTACCTTTCAGGACCAATCTGGCTAATAAGGTCTAGCGCCAGGAATGTGGTGGAGTCCAACTTCCCTTCGTCAATAATGTGATCGACGACCTTAATCGAAGAAACTTCGTCAATAGAAGCCGCTGCTTTAAGAATATCCTTTTTCTTATGTTCATTTTTTCCGTCAAGGGATAACATAATACTGTTGTAACTACCTATTTCGAATTCATATGCTAGTGAGTTAATTCGATTGAAGGAGTTGCTTTCTTTTTCCTCTAAAAGAAAGTCACGAGCCAACAACAGCTCCCCAAGCAAAATCGCGATATGAGCTTTGGCAAACTGATTATTTTGTTCTTCTAACCTATTCCATAACAGCGCCCTCTCCCTAGCTATTGAGAAACCTTTTTCAGTCATCGCGAAAACGTTCTCTTCAATTAGCCCGAGCATCGAAAGCTTAGGCAAGTCAGCCATCCAAGCATTTGAAAGAGGGTTTGGAGCGATAAACCTTGATTCAAGTTCAGTCGGGTTAGGTAAGCTGTCCAAATAATTCCCAAAGAAGTATGGATCGATTACGTCGTAACGTCCTTCAGGAAAATCGACATCTATTTGAGTTCCATCATCGTGAGTGAGACAGCAACCAATGCCATGAAAGAAATATCTCCACCCAGGTAGGTTCGGTACTTTTCCCTCTTGAGGTATATGGTCAGGATGAGCAAACCCACCAAGCCGACCTAATTCATCTAAGTCCGCTCCTAGAATGGTTGCAACGATTTCGGCAACCCATTTTTGTTTATCTATGTGTTTATACGCTGCGACCAATAGTCGATAAGCAGACGCGAGCTCGGCTTCTTCAATCGAATATTTCGAGATAACATCAGAGAGAAGTTTGTCAGACTGAACGATTATTGTTTGATTTATAGAACCCAAGTCTCTATACCCCTAGAATTAAAGCATCGCGTACTCATTGATTTGTGTGATCTGCGTTGGGCCATGATGCTCCGTCGGGCAAATGATGAGGACCAAAAACGAAATGTAACACTCTACGGCTACCAGACTTTAACTTCGAGGATTTATGTAAGATCAATGGACTGATTACTACAGCGCCACCAGCTTCAACGCGACATACCATAGTGTCTTTGTTTTCGGAATTTGGTTTATGTGACCCTTGGACTACCTGTAGCGCACCATTACTTTCATCGTTATCCTCGAAGTGAATTCTAATTGCGACTAGAGACTCTAAAACCCTTCGGGGCGGCTGTGCGTACAACTGCCCTTCTTTGATACTCCATCCAGACCAATGCTCCGATTCGATTTTTTCAGCGACGGGAATGCTCAGGTCTCGATGCAGAGTTACATACCAGTTGTTATCTGCACTTTTCGAAAAATAGTTGCATTGGATAACTTTCGAACTAGGCCCTAATATCGAGCTTATCCTAGGGTGAGCTTTTAGTTCTTCAGCTAGGATTGTAGCCCAGTTAAAACTAAGTAAATTTCGCGAGCCGACGATGTTTGGCAGCGTGTCCTCACAAGATTTCATAACCTCTTTAAGTCTGGTGTTGCTAAGAACTCGTGGAAGTACTAGAACTCCATCTTTTTCAAAGTTTGAGGCGAGGTTATTCATCTTGGTAAGAGACATTCATCATTACGATGAGGTTTCTATGACCCCAAATGTTCTCAAAAGGAACGGCATGGTTTTGTCCAGGGTGAGAATATCTGGATTACCTTCAACCAGTTCTTTAAGTCGAAGAGTCTGAGTGGGGCTTGGTGATGCCGCAACGCGATTTGAGTCCGCGCCCCACACCCTAACGGAGTCGATAACGAAACTTCTATCGAATAGGTCAACGTACTTATCGTTTAACAATGTTATGAAAAAAATGAGTCTATCCCAACGGCTAGACAATCGAGATAGGTCAAAGCATGACTTTCGGAGTTCCTCATTATTCGCGTTTTGCGCAAGTAATAACAATTCGTCAACACTGTAACTGAGTTCTAAGGTTTTATGCAGTAGCTCTGAAAGCTTACGAATACTCGGAGATTCATCAAATAGGCTCTTTCTCAGAACTTCTCCAACGTCATCTATATCTAGTTTAATCAAAGACATTAAAGCCTGCTTTCTAATAGAAGAGTAAGGTGAACCTAAGTGATGTCGCGCATTACCCTCAAATTTGACAAGTTTTAAGTGCCCAATTCCCCATATTGCACACCGAACTTTGTGAATACAGCTATTCGAATTGATCTCGTCAATGTATAGAGCTTCTGTTTCACCTCTAAAGCCTCCGTCCTCAAGAAGTCGAACCGATAAACTACGAACCGACGCATGCTTATCAAAGAGAGACACTTTGGCCATTTCAACATTTCTTGAGGCCTCCCAGCTCATTCTCAGTACTTCGCGCCGTATTGGCATAAACGAATCATATTGAGCCATCTTAACTAATGGTTTTGTTATACCTTCCAACGCTGGCTTGAATAGCTCGAAAGCCATACTACGTACGATTACATCTTGATGCTTAAAGCCAAGTTGAATCACTTTTTCAGGGGATTCTAGTTTGTTCTCTATTGAGAGCATTAGGCATATGCGCGCGATCTTGCGATCACTGTTACATATATTATTGACAATGATATTCTGGTTATCGGGCTTAAGCAGATATTCAACAACGCCGTCCATCAATACACTGTGATCCGCCCTACCGCAATTTTGCAAATGAAAGACATTTGGGAGCTGATGCACAAATGCTTCAGCATTCTGAGTTGTACAAAGTGCTAAAAGTGACTCTTTAGCAGCTTGCCGAACCTGCGGAACCCAGTCATTTACCCGTCTAAGTAAGACAGGTATAGATGAGCTACTCGCAATATTCCCAAGCCGCTTAACTGCCTTTTCTCGTTCATAGCCATTCCAATCCTCAGCATGTTTATGCAAGTCTTCCAGGCTTTCCTTTATTCTAAATAATTTCAAAATTTCCTTTTTTTTGTTGTGAATAGACTTTCTGTTTGACTCATGAGGCAGTAGTTTAATTCAACAATCATAAAATGGTGAAAATTTATTTTAGCGGCATGAGTTCTTCAGAGTATTTACCGAGCTGATAATGTTAAGATTATCAGGATTAAAGTTATTAAAAATTTATGGATTGAAAAGCATTTATGGCGATTTTTGACAAGCTAAAGAGCATGTTTGGTAATACGGGTGGCATCATCAAGGAAGATATGAAAAGATTTGATAAGCACAGTGCAGAACTATCTAGAAAGGCATTCGAGTATATAGTCAGTGGATCTAACGAAACTGTATTATCGACCTTAGCTCAGAAAAATGTTGGCGTTGATATTGAAGTTGCAGAAAAATGGCCACGCAGTGATCTAACTCAGCAACGAAGGGCCTTTCTCGCTCGATCAACTCCTTATGAAGTCGATGTCTGCGTCCGTTATGCTCAGGTGTTAGGCGCTAGCCAAAACAGCCCGACAGATGCGACCGCTGGTTCAAAAGATGTTCCGAACGCCATTAGATACTATTTTACCGAGGTTTTCTCGGGTCTAGATGCCCTTCAGAAAACTGGCACATATAGCTCAAAGAAAAAACTCGAAACGACCGTTACTGTAGAAATTGCGTTAGAAGTCATTCGGCAATTGGATGGCACCGTTACAGACTTTTTCGACTGCCTATACCAAGAAACAAACGAATGGGCGATGACCACAGGAAAAGACTATAGGAAAATAGTCGAAATTAGGCCTGCGGCAATAAAGTATTCAGAGGAATTCATTGAAGCATCAAAACGCCTGCATGCTTTTGGAAGAGCAAGTGTTATCAATGATCTATCAAAATGGGAATTGGCTGCTGACGACGCATTTCTAGATTTTGTCTTAGGTCAGGCTGGTGATGGATCCAAAGCTGTTCGTGAGGCGGCCACAGCATCTCTAAAAGGTGTGGCGACGAGCAAATTAGAGGCTGCAGCAATCGCGAAATTGCCTAAAGGGAAAGTTGCTATGCGCGAGAGTATGGTAGATATCTTAGCAGGCATAGGTTCTGATAACGCATTAAACGCTCTAAAGGAACATCGTAAAGTTGAAAAAACGGCGCGTATCAATTCCTCTATTGACACCATTTTTTCCGTACAAGAAAAAGCTTCATCAGTTGAAACTGATGCGGATAACGAAGACTCATATACGGCTATAGATGGCTCCACTGTTGAAATTCCCAAAAGATCGGAACCGCTTAATGGCGGAACTTTTGAGCTATCGGATTCTCACAAAAGCGAGCTTCAGGAAATTATCGATGATCAGAATGAGTCACTTAAAAAACAAATTGCCGAGAGTAAGAAAAATGGATACAGCTGGAAACCAGACCTCCTTAGCTCTAAGGACTACAGTAATATCGTAAACCTATTTAGTTTCAAATCCACGAAGGTCAATAGAAGTAATTGGTACCAGTATCGTTTTCTTGAAGTTGGTCGTGGACTTAAGTGGACGCGCTCAATTCTCGATTTAATGCCTGAAGAGAATCAATTAGAAATCTGCTTAAAGGTTCTTGATGGAGCAAAAGCAACATTTTGGGGCTACGATAATGTTTTTCGTGACTATTTAATGCGTTATCTGGAAAGCGAACATGGAGACTTTAGGTACCTTGAAAGCTTAGATATTCGCGCCGGCATCAAAGTAGATCTCGGAAGTTGGTCGAATCGAGTTACACGTAAAACAAAGAGCGGCGACTTACTTCGTTCAATAATTGCTGACTCTGGTTATATGTCGGTACAACCTGACGAATTACCTAGATCAATGTTGTGGCCGTACCTAGCGAGTCATTTCAAGATTTTTGATGAAGCTTTTGGAATGCTTCCTCAACAAGAAGACAAGTTGCACGATGTTTATGCAATTCGCTTTTTGTCAGTGCTACCTAAGACTCCTATGAGGTATTTTGGTCCATTACTTGAGGCTGGAACAAGTACTAGGAAATCAGGTCGCAGTGAAGCCAGAGCAATGTTAAATGGCGTTAGCGAAGTTGATGACAGGTTGATTGATTTGCTTAACGATTCGCGACAGGATGTAAGAGCATCGACCGCGGAATGGCTTGCTCAACGACAAACCAAAGCTTCGATAAAACCTTTAAAGAAACGCTTGGGTAAAGAAAAGTCAGAATTAGCGCGTGCTGCTATTCTAACTGCATTGAGTGACCTTGGTGAAGACCTTACCGCGTACATCGGCCCCAAAGCACTAATTGCTGAAGCCGAAAGAAATATTATTAAGGTTAAGTTCGAT
Source organism: uncultured Arenicella sp. (assembly GCA_937918955.1). GTDB lineage: Bacteria > Pseudomonadota > Gammaproteobacteria > Arenicellales > Arenicellaceae > Arenicella. The sequence goes on along the minus strand of CAKZRZ010000110.1, from coordinate 1,726 downwards.
AAACTGGATTGGCTAGGCTTAGATCACTTACCTGCCCTACACTTCAAGAATAAAAAGCGGGTACCCAAAGAAGTTCCTTTATGGTGGATATTCTTAGCTAATAAATTGAAGCAACCTGGTGGAAATAAACTATTTGAAATATATCTTGATCAACTAGCGCCTCAAGACGCAGAAGTATTATCCAATTGGATATTGAATAGCTGGGTAAACTACGACACCGTTCACCCCTCTGAAGACGAAGCAAATGAACACGCTAGGCAGCATGCAAAGAACCGCTACCAGAGCTGGAAAAAATGGGTTGAGAACTATTCGGAAGAACGAGCATTTGCTGATTTGAAAAATGAAGTACTTTCCACTTACCTGAATAGCGCGAGTGCCAACAAAGGAATACTTGCGTTATCAACACGCGCGACACCCGCTACCGCGGCTAATCAAGTACGCAACTATTTAAAGAATCACGGCTCTAGAACATCGCAGTCATCATCTCTATTACAGGTTTTGGCAGCTATGGGAGACCCTGTTTCGCTTCAAGTGGTTATTTCAGCTTCTACTAGATTAAAGCAGAAAAGTGTACAAAAATTAGCCAACGATTTGCTAACCTCTGTGGCCGAAGACCACGGTTGGACCTTAGATGAACTTTCCGATAGGACAATCCCAACCGCCGGTTTCAATGATGATTGCGTGTTGGAGTTACCGTGCGGGTTAGAAAACAAGTTGTATCGAGCAATCTTGGATGACGATTTGAAAATTATCATTCAGAACCCCGATCAAAAAATAGTAAAGGCGTTGTCATCAAGCAAAGATGACAACACTAAGGCCTCTAAGAAGCAATTGTCAGCGTCTCGCAAAGAGCTAAAGCAAGTGATAAGCATGCAGGCAAACCGTTTGTACGAAGCGCTGTGCGCCGAGCGCTCATGGCCAACATCTGATTGGAAAGCCCATTTTCACGATCACCCTTTAATGAAGCGTATGATAGAGAGAATCGTTTGGCTTGGTTTGGATGAAAGTGGTGAGCTGCTTAAGTCATTCAGGCCAACGGCCGAGGGTGACTTCACCGATGCCGAAGATGGCCCCGTGAACATTGATGAGTTTCACTCGATTCGTATTGGGCATGGCGCACTACTTAAAGATGGTGAGGCTGAACTTTGGGCGACCCATCTTGACGATTACGAAATTACCCCGCTATTTATTCAATTTGGCCGCGAATTGCTAGTGCCAAGCAATGACCAAACTCGCTCAAAGGAAATTAAAGACCGCGAAGGTTGGGTAACAGACACATTTACCGTTAGAGGTTCGGCAACCAAATTAGGATACGAACGTGGAGAAAGCCTCGATGGCGGTTATTTTAATGAATACGTAAAAACGTTTAAGGGAGCTAGTTTATCAGCCGTTATCGAATTCTCTGGTAATTGCCTACCAGAAGAAAATGTTGCAGCTGCGCTCATTTCTTTGCGTTTTGAACGGTTAAACAAGCAAATGAATCGAGGCAGTGCAATTGAATTAAAAGACGTACCACCAGTGCTGCTTTCTGAATGTTGGAACGACTACTACACAATCAGTAGCACAGCAGTTTTTGATCAAAACTGGGAGAAAAAAATGCCATGGATGTAACATCCTCACAAAGATTGCCTGCCGAGACTCGTTATAATCTCGAACTAGAAACCCTTAAAACGAACGACAATCATCCAAAACCTCAAGGTTGGGTATTATCGCCCAGATCAGTACG
>CAKZRZ010000109.1 GCA_937918955.1 uncultured Arenicella sp. | reverse complement strand
CCTTTATAGACAACCGCCTGACCGTAATCTTCACAAGCTGGCTCAAGCTCATCTAACTTAAATAAACGATAGGTCGCGGAGAAGAACCTTCGATCTCCCAGCATTTCTTGTAAGCGAGCGTTTTCAATTGCAAGTGGCCTGCTCTTCACCAAGCGAGGGTCCTTAAATCCGCACTCCTTTGACAAGTTAACAAAATCATTCCAGTACAAAGCGCCAGAAATGCATTCGCCATAGAGCTCTTCATCGTCAATCAAATGTTGCGGTGTGCGTCGCTCGGCATACACGTCTGAAAAATAGATCTCGCCGCCTGGTTTCAGCAAGTTATAACACTGCTCAAGTACCGCATGCTTGTCTGGAGATAAGTTGATTACGCAGTTAGATACAATAATATCGAAGGAGTTCGGCTCAAGATCTAGCTGATCCAATTGCTCGATAAAGCCCTTTTGAAATGAAACATTTGGAGCACTAAAGCCAAACACATCCGCGTGATACTCGCGATACTCTTCGGCTACCTTGAGCTGCTCTTCAGTCATATCGATACCAACTACTTCACCCTTCTCGCCGACTAAAGCCGATAGAGCGTAAACGTCACGCCCAGCACCAGAGCCTAAATCGAGTATTCGCGTACCCTCTAGCTGCTCAGGCAAAACCAACCCACAACCATAGTAACGAATCAACACCTCATCATGTACCTTTGATAAAATAGGTCTTAAATACGAAGGCAAACCTTCATCTGTGCAACAGGCGTCTGTTTTAAGGTCGTCGCTGGTTTGCAGCACTTTGCCGTAGTAATCTTGAACTTGGGAGTAGGTAAGTTTTTCGTTCATGGTATCTTTGCTCGGGATCTTCGGTTTCAATTCGCTCACGCAGAATTTAGATGAGTAGTCTAACGTCATCTCGCCGCAGAAAATAGATGCAACGAGCAGACAAAAGTTTGAATTAGACGATTTTTTAATAGACCGAGGCTCGAGACCTATGCTTGCAACACTGAACCGAATTAAGAATCCAAACCAAAATCCAAACTAAGGCCCTATTACGAGCATGATAACTCGACGAAAACTTCTTGCAGGCGGTGCACTCTTCGGAGCCTTGGGCATCTATTCCTATCAGCGAGGCCTGCGTTACCCTAGATTATCTTTCGAGCACGTGCCTCCAGCTAATGTTAGCGAGTCAACTAAGCATACAATGCGTTTTATCGACTGTATCGCGAGTATGCACAATGTATTGCGCGCAATTGCTCCTGAACCATCAATCGAAGTCAGTGTCCGAGAGAAAGCGACTCAATTTACCCTCAAAAATGTAGCGCCGAATGCGCGCCTAGTCATCGACGCGCCGGTCAACGCAGTAATTAATGAGGCGATAGAGGGGCTTAATCGCGAGCTTGAAATTAAACACTCAAACCAAGACAGCATAAAACTCAGCTGGAAACTTCCGGTAAGCGAGGGCTTCGATTTTGCTGTTATGGGCGACACTGGCGGTGGCAGCGAACTTGACTGGACACTAAAACGCGCTCGACAACTCGATGCTCAGTTCTTATTGCACCTTGGCGACTTTAATTATAGCGAGGGAGAATACGCACGGGCTATCGAGCAATTTGATGCCGCTCCCCTTCCATGCTATGTCACCATCGGCAATCATGACTTTCACGATAACGGTCTTATATACGGTGACTTCTTAACTCGCATCGGGCCAATGAACCATTCATTTGAATTGGCTGGCACTCGTTTTATTAACATTGACACGGCCGCCGATTTTTGGCCCGCAAGCGCTGGACAACGTGGCATGCTTTTTAATCAGCTGCGAAATGAAAAGCCATTTTCAGGTGAGCAAGTACTGTTTACTCATCGCCCTATTAACGACCCTCGCCACTATGACGACCATGAAGTTGGGAGCATCGGCGGTATTGATTATCTGGTTGAGCAATGCACGGCTCTCGGAATTACTAACTTTCTTCATGGTCACGTTCACCATAGTGCTGAGTTAGATTTTAGAGGGCTGCGACAATTCAGTATCGGCGAAGGCCTGGGTCACGAAAACCTTGTTCTACAAAAGCCGGTTGCCAAACTTCTGATGGCAACAGTTGAACCTAACAAAAAACTCGAACATCGCTGGGTCGACCTAAATATGCCTTGGTCTGCCCATCAAAGCCCGACGCATCTCTACAAACTCAAGCGTGACGGTCGAAGCCGGCAAATTGAATGGTATGAGCAGCTACTCGCTAGCGAGAACCTCAAAAGTTAAACCACCATTTTCTTGTAGGCGCCTTAAGTATGCATCACCCAGTGCGCTGGCAGGAGTCCAGAAGCCACCATCGGTTTCAAGCTCGTCTAAGGCCAAACACACCGCCGCCTCAGCAAGCATCTTAGAGGTCGAGCCATAACCAGGATCACCATCACCCAGTAGCTTGGTAACGAAACTCTCTCCTTGCTCAGTCTCACCATTAAATTGAATATGATAAAAACCGGGGTCCTCTGGGTCTACTTTAGGGCCCTCACCTTGGGCGGGTAAGAACAGGCCTAAAAATCTGCGCCCAACCCGCGTAATACTCGTAAACATCATGGTTTTAATTCCAGCAGAAATACTCTTAGCGGCCGCATAACCTTTCGCCCCACTGTCAGTAACCATTACCTCCGAATATCGAAAGTTCTCTCCATATGCGAAACCCATCAGAGCATTCGAACGCCGAACGATACGTGTATTAATGCCTGCCATCACAAACGGCGCAGTCCACTTATCAAGCACTTTAGAATGTTTGGCGCTCATTTGATCACCTTTATCAGGACCTTTAAAACTTGGGTCTGGATTCAAAGCGTATGGGTTCGTCAATATTCGTCGAATAGCTTTGTCTTTCACTGCCAACTCTACGATGTTCATCATACTGGCGATAGTCCCGCCACTGATGCCACCTTTGGCTTTCATTAATTGATAGCGAACACTACTCAAAGGCTTACCGAGAGTCTTTTTCGCTTGCTGCTGGGCAAAATAAGTACCCATGTCAGATGGCACAGAATCGAACCCACAACTATGAACAATTTTGGCCCCGCTCTTTTTCGCAGTATCTTCATGCGCGTCAATCATTTCGCGCATCCATGGCACTTCACCAGTTAGATCAACATAATGCGTGCCGTTTTCAGCACAAAGTTCCACTAAAAGAGAACCATAATAGGCGTATGGGCCGACGGTCGTGATGATCACTTTAGTGCTTTTAACCAATTCACTTAATGTACTCTCATCCTCACTGTCAGCAATCAGCCCATCGATCAACGCATTATCATCGCCGATAAAATCACGAACTTCGTTTAGCTTATCAGCATTGCGCCCAGCAACCGCCCATGCAAGTCCGCTCTCGTGATAAGTGTCAAATAAATGCTTCGCTACCCACTTGCCAGTAAAGCCTGTGGCACCCCAAACTACGATGTCATATTTTTTCTTAGTCATTTTCTTCTGCTTATAATCCTGTACTTATTCTTTTGAACTTAGCTGGTTATCACTAACGAACATAATGATCACGGAGGCAAGTTCTTCGCCTTTATCCTCCTGTAAAAAATGTCCGCCGTTGATAATAGTGACATGATTCTGCCCCTTAGTACCGGGGATCAGTTTCTGAAATTGTTTATCGCCGCCGGCCGTAACGGGGTCTTTATCACTAAAGGCCGTTAAAAACGGCAGCTCCAATTTTGATAATACTCCCCAAGCAGCTTTATTTGCTGCTGCAGCTGGGTCATCGGGCGTGGTGGGCACTAAAAGAGGAAACTGCCTAGCTCCAGACTTATATGTTTCATCAGGATAAGGCGCATCATAGCCTCGGAGAACTTCATCACTCAGCCGCGACACCGTAGCGCCGTCTATTATCTTGCTTGTTGGAAAAACCGGCACCGTTTGAGAAAAGCTCTGCCAATCTGTGAACGCTTTACCGGGAGCTACATCGCCAGTTGGCAAAAAGGTATTAGCCGCGACCACACCGCTGAAACGATGTGTTTGCTCAGCAAGTAAACGCAAACCAATTAAACCACCCCAGTCTTGGCAAAACAGAACTACATGCGACAAATTCAGGTTTGTGAGCCACTGCGTTATCCAGTCGACATGGCTTTGATAGCTGTAATCGCCTCGTTCGCTTGGCTTATCCGATCTCCCAAAGCCAATTAAATCAGGTGCGAGAACTCTATAACCGGCTTCTACTAAACCTGGAATCATCTTGCGATAAAGATAACTCCAGGAAGGCTCGCCATGCATTAATAAGATCGTTTGCCCATTGCGCGAACCTTCATCAAGGTAGTGCAGCCTTAGATTGCCTCCATGCCCGTCATCAATGTCCATATAATGAGGATCGAATTTATAGCCTTCTAAGTTCTCGAAGCGATGATCGGGAGTTCTTAACACTTTCATAGGTCGCCTTTACCGGTCGATTTAATCGCGATCATATTAACAGAGCCGAACACTTTATAATGTCGTTGCCGAAATGTCGCACAATCATCAATATGAATATCGCCTATAAAGTACTAACACTAAGCTAGAGTGCGTTTTGCTTGTAAAACAGATTGCCACTTTCAAGGCTAAAAGGTACTCTTGATTGAATGCAAATTGTCAATTAAGCTTTGGCTTCGTGTCGTTTTGTACACACCTAGTTTGCGATGCTTAGGCAAATAAAAATAACCTATCAAAAAAGCACTTAGTGGGGCTTAAGTTAGGGACCTAAAACGCCTGTACCCCCTAGAACCTAGCCACTGCGAAGGAGAGAAACAAGATGATCCCTAATCAAAACGTTACGCCAATGGAGATGTTTGCCCGACGAGTTGAGAAGACTCCCAATAAGGTTTACTTACGGCAGCCTACTAACGGTGAATACGTAGAAGATACATGGGCTGAGGTTTACGATAAAACCTTGCGTCTTGCACAAGGGCTGATCGCGCTAGGGTTAAAAAAAGGTGACCGAGTGGCCATCTTGGGGAACAACTGTGCCGACTGGTTCGTAGCTGACTATGCCTTGGTCGCTGCTGGCTTAATCCCGACACCGATTTACGCCACAGCTGGTGAAAAAGTAATAAGCTATGTGCTGGAGCATTCTGAGGCAAAGGCCATTGTGATCGGAGATATTGCCAAGCCAGAGGTTGCCCAAAAAAGCATTCCCGAGTCTGTTATCACTATCAGCATGACAAGGTCTGATGTTCAATGTCAGCAGTCGATGAATGACTTGATTGCAAATAACGAGCCACTCGCAGATGATCAGATCAACCAACCAGCTTTAGAAGACGTTTTCTCAATCGTCTACACCTCAGGCTCAACTGGCAACCCTAAAGGTGTAGTGATAACGTACGAGAACATTTGTTACTCGGCAGCCATTAGCGTGCACGCCTTGGGCACTGGAGACGATGAGCGCTACTTATCTTACTTACCTCTAGCGCATGTCACTGAACGTGGTTTAATCGAATACAATAGTCTTTATTGTGGCGCTACTGTAACCTTCAACGAGAGTCTAGACACGTTTATTCGCGACCTTCGAAACGCTCAAACTACCTCATTCATTTCAGTACCACGCCTTTGGGTGAAGTTTCAATCTCAGGTACTCGCCGACATCCCTCAGGCTAAATTGAGTATGTTGCTGCGAATTCCAATTATCAGCGGCATCGTCAAAAAGAAAATCAAAGCTCAGCTAGGCTTTGATAACACAAAATCTTACGGCAGTGGTTCAGCGCCAATTTCTCCATCAATTCTCAAATGGTATGGAAAGCTTGGAATCGACATTGCTGAAGGTTGGGGGATGAGTGAAACCATGGGCTTGGCGACTAGCCAACATCCATTTAAGGTGAGCAAAATTGGCACAATCGGCAAGGCAGTTGAGGGTTTCGATATCAAGATCTCTGACATGGGCGAGGTGTTAATCAAAGGCCCCGCCGTGTTTACTGAGTATTATAAAAACCCTGAAGTAACGGCTGAATCATTTACCGAAGACGGCTATTTCAGAACTGGTGACAAAGCCGACATGGATGCCGATGGCTATCTAACCATCACTGGTCGAGTTAAAGATATATTCAAATCTGGCAAAGGTAAATATGTTGCCCCCGTGCCAATCGAATCAAAATTAGCCAGCAATGTTCTGATCGAGCAAATGTGCGTTATGGGCAGCGGCCTGCCAACGGCGATGCTTGTCGCGGTGCTCTCGAAAGAAGTTGCCGACGGCATGAGTAAAGAAGAGATCGAACAAAGTCTAATTGCGACGGTTACTGAAGTTAATGGCCAAATCGAAAAGCATGAAGTCGTTGGCGGTATCCGAATTGTTGATGAACCTTGGACAATCGAAAATGGTTTGCTGACGCCGACTATGAAGGTAAAGCGAGCTGAGTTGGAAGAGATGTTTTTACCGCTACTAGAGGGCCAAAAAGACACCGTTGTTTGGGCCTAGCCTTTGGGAAGCGTAAGTATTACGAACTCAGTAACCGCGATTCTCGAGCGAGTACTGAGTTCGACTATCTGATAAGCATCGAATTAATCATCATCAAAAAACACCGCGTTGATCACCCTGAATTAACGTCATCCTGAGCGCAGCCGAAGGATCTCTCTTTCGAATATCTGGCTCAACGTCCAAATGGATAGCTTACTATTCTTGTATGAGCTACCCCTCGCCGGGGCTGGTTTTCATTTCTTTGCATACACAAAGAAATGAAAATACTTTTAACACGGGTTTAGCAGGTTTTAATAACAACTCGCCTTTGCATTGGCATAACGCCACTCAAACGAGCGCGTCGAAAACGCGTCCTGCGTAGTGAGCGAAACGAACATAGCAGATATTGCAAATTTGTTATATGGCAATAGCGATACCTTCGTTCAACTTCCTTACTTCTAATACTCTTTTAGACAAGGGGTGAAAGCCTTCATCTTTTAGGCCTTTCAGCCTCCTTTTACCTAATCTGAGACCTTTGCACTAAAGACGGATAGATCGGTTAAAATAGAGGTTCTTAATCTAAGATATGATTTTCAGATGAGCAGCTTCTTCAAAGAAACCCTTAAAGCTCGGCTTTATCAAAACAAAGCTAAATATCCCTTATTG
>CAKZRZ010000108.1 GCA_937918955.1 uncultured Arenicella sp. | reverse complement strand
AAATGGTGGCCAGGGACAGAATCGAACTGCCGACACGGGGATTTTCAGTCCCCTGCTCTACCGACTGAGCTACCTGGCCATTTGTCGTCTTTTTGCTTCTTGATGAAGCCGGACAAATAAACGGAAGAGGGTTCCGTTTGGAGGGCGAATTACAATGCAATCGGCCCTTTTAGTCAAGTACTTTTCGCTGTACTTGCTGGTTTTTTTTGTGTGCTTAGAATTCTTCTAGATCTGGGCCCTTATTGCTGCCTTCTGGCACGTAGTCAGCGGGTTTCTCTGCGCCTTCGCCGAATAAGAACTTTTCGAGTTCGCCTACGATCAATTCTTTGGCTTTTGGGTCCATTGGGTTGAGGCGGTACTCGTTAATTAGCATGGTTTGGTGGTTTACCCATTGGTCCCAGGCTTGTTGCGAGATGTTGTCGAAGATGCGTTTGCCTAGCTCGCCTGGCCAAGATTGAAAGGCTAGGCCAGGGGCTTCAATGTTGAGTTTTTGACAGAATACGGTGCGTGACATTAGGAATATAACTCCATGAGTTTTTTTACTGGCGCGGCAAGGCCTAACGCTTTATCTGATTGCGATTTATACCACACTTGATTTGATTCGGCGACGACCTGAGCGTCACCTATTACCCGACACAACACTGGTGTTATTTCGAGATGGTAGTGGCTAAACGTGTGTTTGAATATGGGGAGTGTTTTGAGGGTTTCAACATTTAGCCCGCCTACTGCGTGGTTTGGCTCTAACGTTTCTACTTGAGCTGGGCACCACAGCCCGCCCCAAATGCCTGAGGGTGGGTTTTGTTGTAGCAAGAATTCGTCATTGGCGTTTTTCACCAAGAGCATGAACGTTTGCTTTGTGGGTTTATTGGTTTTCGGCTTGCCGTGAGGCAGCTCTTTAACGCGCTCGTTTTTAAATGCTGCGCAGTTTGGTTGTAGTGGGCAGGCTTGGCAGTTGGGCTTGCTGCGGCTGCAGAGTGTTGCGCCGAAGTCCATAATGGCTTGTGTGTAAGTTGCTACATTTTTGCTCGGTGTATTGGCGTCGGCCAGTTCCCAGAGTTTTTTCTCTACCTCTTTTTTGCCGTACCAGCCTTCTACTTCGTAAAACCTTGCGAGCACGCGTTTTACATTGCCGTCGAGAATTGGGTGACGTTGTGAGGTTGAAAAGGCGAGTATCGCGCCAGCGGTTGATTTGCCAATGCCGGGTAGGGCGAAAACATCATCGAAGTGTGTGGGGAATATGCCTTTGTGTTGCTCGGCGATTTGCTTAGCGGCTTTGTGTAGGTTTCGGGCGCGGGCGTAGTAGCCTAGACCTGTCCAATGGTGCATTACGTCATCGTTGTCGGCCTTGGCTAAGTCAATGACCGTTGGAAAGCTCGACATAAACTTTTGGTAGTACGGAATCACCGTGGCAACTTGAGTTTGTTGCAACATGATTTCTGAAATCCAGATTCGATAGGCGTCTTGCGTGTTTTGCCATGGCAGGTCATGTCGCCCATGTTCGGCGTGCCATTTGAGCAGTGTTTGGCTAATGATTTTCATGAATGCTGGTGACCCTGGTTTTTGCTGCGCTGGACTCTCTACTAGCTTATTATAGACCTATGCACACACCTCTACCTTCTGTAATTGCTCTAGCGCGTTTTGAGCTTGTTGATCAACATCTAGAGCACGCATGTCGTGAGTTATCGCAAGAACGCGATTGGCAAGAATGGATTAATCAAGTTGAGTTGCATGGTCTGTCTGGCTTTGTTAACAAGCATATGGCTGAGCATGACTTACCTATTCCTGATGCCTTAATTGACCCGCTTAGGCAGCTCAAGGCTCGACATACTGCCGCATCGCAAGCGCGCTATGAATCACTGAGTGAAATTGACGCTATTTTGACTCAGCGTGGCATTTCTTATGTGGCTTTAAAGGGAGCGGCGCTTATGCCTCACCTATATAAAGAAGGCTATTTGCGGCCAATGCGCGACATGGATTTATTACTGGCGCGCGAATTAGAGTATCAAGCGGCTGACTGCTTGCGCGAAATAGGGTTTGACTTGCCTGAGACTCAGCCGTCAAAGTTCATGCGGGATATGCATCAGTTGCCGAATGCTACCAAGACGGTCAATGGTTTTGTCTCCAGTGTGGAGCTGCACCACGATGGTATTTCTCGTGAAGTCACCGGGCACTTTTATTACCCCGAATCACAAGAGAGTTTTCAAACAATTATTTGGGGTGAGTTGGAGTTTCAGGCGCTCGAAGATGTGCAGATGCTGCATCAAGTTACTAAGCACTTGGAGGGCTTGCACTCTGGCGCAGTATTGAAATTGATCAATGTAATGGATGTTATCGGGCTTGCACAGCATGTGCTAAAAACTGGTCAATGGCCTCGAATAAAGAAGGAATATCCGCACGTAATCAATACCCTTAAATGTTTGCATTTGCTCACGCCGTTACCGCAAGAACTTCAGCAACATATAGGTGAGTTGCCCTCGAGCAAGCCCAATAGTGTAGGGCAAATAATGGGGTCTCTGCGTTCGGCACTTTCGAGTAAAAACAGCATTCGGAAAAAATTAAAAGCACTGCTATTGCCTTCAGACTGGTGGTTGTATTTGTATTACAACGTTGACCCAAGCGCCTCTTTGCTGTGGATTAAAATGGTTCGTCACCCTTTGCGTGTTAGCAATTGGTTAATTCGACGTGCATACTCAGGCTTACTTGGTGGTTAGACACGTACATACATGAATATCAAAGATCATTATCGGCAGAACCCAGATTGTTTAGTCGAAGACATGAACGGCGAGCTCTTGCTGTTTAACCCTGCGAGCGCCACCACGCTGCATTTGAACGGCTCGTCGGCGCTCGTTTGGCAGCTCAGCACCGGCGAACATAGCTTAGAAGATATTATTGAGGGTTTGCAGCAGTCATACCCTCAGCAAGCTCAGCAAGTTGAGGTAGATGTGCTTTCGGTGATGGTCGATTTTCTCGATAAAGCCGTGCTTGAAAAAGTAGAGTGTGAAGCCTAATGGCGCGTTGGTTAATCGACATGGCGGGCGTTAAAATAACAGTGCGTGCTAAAGCTGGGCCTGCTCGAGAAGTCGCGAAACTGGCCTTGTCGGCAATGCGTACCGAACGTGTCGGTAATACTCACGGCATTGAGCTTCGTTTGAAGTATAAAGATGATCAATGGGAATTGATTGATCGCTCTAATAATCTACGTCGAAAATTAAATCAGCCGGGCGATGTGATTTACCATCTTACTGATCGCATCGTCTTTCATGTTGCTGACAAAGCGCGCGGTGTGCATTGCCTGCATGCGGCGTCGGTGGCAAAAGGCGAGGGAGCTTTGGTGGTGCCCGCCAATAGTGGTGCTGGTAAAAGCACCTTTACAACTTGGTTGGTCGCTCAGGGTTTTAGTTACCTAACTGACGAGTTAATCATGGTCAACGACGACGGGGAGCTTGATGGTATTGCTCGTCCAATCCAAATTAAGTTTCACGGTTTAGAGGCTATTAAGCATTTAATTGGGCAACCAGAGCTTGTACAAAACGGTAAATTTGCCACCGCATTGCCAATTGGCTGTTTGAACGGTGAACTGGTTGCTGAGTCAAAAAAATTACGCGCTTTTGTGTTCCCGAAATATCAAAAGGGCGCTGACTTTTCGTTCGCTAAACTATCAAGTGCTGAGGCGGGAATGCGCTTGATGGCGAACCACGTTAACGCGCGAAATCTTGAAGGGCATGGCTTTCGTGCCATGATGAATTTGATTCGAAATACCCCCTGTTACTCGCTTGACTATGGCGGCTTTGATACACTCCCCAACGATTTCTCTAGTCAACTAGAGGCCATTCTTGCTTCACCCTAAGTTTAAATAAGACCAAAGCCGTAAGTAAAAACACATTATGTCTGACGCCCCAACCGACAATAGATTCACTCGCCCAATTCGAAGCTTTGTAAAGCGCGAAGGCAAACTCACCACCGGTCAACAAAATGCCATTGATGATCTCTGGTCAACTCAAGGCGTTGATTTAGGCTCTGAGCAATTAGATTTGGATAAGTTGTTTGGCCGCAGTGCTCAGGTAGTATTGGAAATTGGTTTTGGTAATGGTTTATCTTTAGCTGATATGGCCGAGGCACACCCAGAGACGAATTTTTTTGGGATTGAAGTGCATCGCCCTGGCGTTGGCAGCTGTTTAGTTCAGGCTAAAAAGCGTAAGCTGACCAACATTCGAGTGTCTGGTGATGACGCGGTGTTGGTGCTCAATCAGCAAATACCCGATGAATCGCTAGACCGCATACAAATTTTTTTTCCTGATCCATGGCACAAAAAACGTCACTATAAACGGCGATTAATTCAGCCAGATTTTGTAAATAATTTGGTCAAGAAACTTAAAACGGGTGGGCAAATTCATGTGGCGACTGACTGGCAACACTACGCCGAACATGTGTTGGCGGTTTTGACCACAAATGCAGATTTAGAAAATAGCGTTGCCGATGCGCCAAAAGCATCTCACTTTTTGTCAGAAGAAGGTGAGGTGTTGAAAAGCAGCGAGATGTGGGCCGAAGAATTTAAGCCCGCACAAAGCTCACGGCCGCCAGAAGGGTCTCAAACTGCTGAAGGCTATGAGCCGACTGACAGCCCGCTATTGAGCCGAGGTGCAGCTGAAAAGCCAGCCTATCGACCGCATACCAAATACGAAGCTCGCGGTATTCGATTGGGGCATGGTGTTTGGGATTTGGTTTTTGATAGAACGGCGTAGAGAACAATGATGGGCCGACAAGTGAACGTCGCTTGGTAAAGAATCGTGGTCCTGCCAGCCAGAGGCATTGCTTTGTATAATAACCAATACAGTCATCGCATTTTAGACGCTCAAGGCCAAGGCTATTTGTTGGGCGCTTTCCACGGTAAATCTTATGGTGGAGCGTGGCGATGATGCTTTTTTCTATGCTACGATTAATCATGCCGACAAGGACGAAGGTGATTGAGACATAGTGACTTTAGGGAAACTTTGTAATATCGACTATTTGCAAGGTCCAGAACAGTTTGTCCAGCCTGTGGAAGCATTCAAGAGAGAAGCCGTTGTGTTTTGGTAAGTTCCTCGAATGAGGAATGACGGTTAACGCTGTTATTTTCGAGATCATGCGAGTGGCAAATCCTTTAAACTAAGGTTATGCATTAGGATCGAGTTGTGATGAATTATGTTACTGTTTACGGTACTTGTATCGCAAACATAGGAACACCCAAATGGTTAATCTTCCTGTTGAGTTTTCAGAATAAGAACGTAACGCCGTTTGGCGGCATGAGTTTGATGAAACGATTTGTCGATTCATTGGACATACGAGACAAGCTCAAAGAACGAGACCTTTGCGCTAAACGCCAATTCTATTCTCCTTTTGCCAAATCGCTCATTTTTTAAGCACTTTTGCGATATTGGAGCCAATACCTCCTCTGATTCTGTCATTGTTCCGCTTTTTAGACGGAATAATCCCGTAGCCAGTCAGATATAACTGACTTTATTGCTCGCTTTCAGTAAGTTCAAACACATTGCTTTAAGATAACATTGACCTAAGACTTTGCCCTGCCCAAAGCACTTCGCTTGGCTAAATCGGAATCGGCGCTTTAGAGTGCCAAAAGTCTGTTCAATACAACCGCTTCAATAAATCACCCTTCATAAGCCATTGGCGATAGCGGAAAAGCGTCGAATGGTCAGGCAATTCCATATCATCAAAATCACAAAAGACAAGAAAATCCGCTCTTACCGCGAGCGCGTGCTCTAAATCTGGATCACTTAAGCTATGCCATTGCCCCAGTAATACTGCTTTAAACATTTTCAATGGGTCGTATCCACTATTGCCGCGCCGGTCACCGCGTGATCGTGCCCGTGCTCGGCGTAATTTATCGCCAATCGTTTGCCAATCCAGCAACTCGTCTAACTTCAGTAAGGGATATTTAGCTTTGTTTTGATAAAGCCGTGCTTTAAGGGTCTCTTTGAAGAAGCTACTCATTTGAAAACTACATCTTAAATTGAAGAACTTCTATTTTAACCGATCAACCTGTCTTTAGTGCAAAGGTCTCAGTTTGTCTTATTAAGAAATTTGCACCCCCTGTGCGTGAAAAAGTGTAAAAACGAAGATAAGCAACCACCCTTGGTTGTATTGTTGGAATAATCTTTAAATGCGCTGACTGAGTTCAGATACCTAAAACTAAAGTTGACTTTAATTTTAATTTATGTCCTATTAAACAGCGTCTGTAGGAAAAAAAGTCTGTGGGGGACAAATGAAAAAAAAGCAATCCTATGCTGGCCAACGTATCGTTTTTTTACTTGCTGCGGCTGTTTTCTCATGCAGTGTGGTTGCTGCAAAAGCAACAGAACCA
>CAKZRZ010000107.1 GCA_937918955.1 uncultured Arenicella sp. | reverse complement strand
TCTTATATTCGCCGTCGACATGGCCGATAAAATAACAACGCTCAGATATGCCCAGTTGCTTGGCATATTGACCCAAGTGTTGACGATAGGCATCTTCTCCATCACCGGCAATCCAGAGGTTTGCATCGCTATCAAGTTCTTTAAAGGCTTGCATCAGCAGTTCTAGGCCCTTCTTCTCATGCAGTCGCGATAAGTAAAGTACGTTCAGCTGTGAGTCATTGCACTCAATGCGATCGAGCAATTGCTGCTTGGACCATGTGCTTGGCAGAGGTACCTTGATGCCAAGCGGAATTACATGGCTATTAATCGCGAACAATTGTTCTGCTTCTAGTTTTTCACTAGTGGCGGTGAATTGAACTGCTGCAGCAGATTCAATATTTTTACGTTCAATGACCTTTAGATAAAGGCTCTTCTTCAGCGCTGCTTGTTCTAACGACCAATTTTGTAGTTGGCCGATAGGTCTGACGATATACGGCGTATTGGTTTTGCGAGCGAGTGCCATCGCGTAGCTGCTACAAAAAGAGAATACCGCATGCACATGCACTAGATCATAGTTGCTAATATCAAGCTTTAACCAGCGTTTGAAATCGCTAGAGTATGCAAACTCTCGTATGGCATTGTTTTTAGGCGAGTAACGACTGAAAAAACGAACCGGCACATTGTTATGGTTTAGTTTTTTGTTGAGTTCAACATCCAAAATGCCATGTCCATCATCGTTGGTGGTGGCAATCTCGGCATCTACGTCGTTGGCTCTTAAGGCGGTCACCATCTCAATAACAGCTTTGCTTGGGCCTCCTCGGCAGGGGGCTATCGATGGTATTACATGCAGAACACGTATGGGGCGGTTCTGACCCGAACGCTCCTTAGTACTTTCCTTATTTGGCATGCCGAGCTTTCCAGTCATTAAGGACGATCAAGCTCCAACGTCGGTACCAAGGTTTTAGTGGAATCCAGTTGGGAGAACTTGGAAGCGGCATGTCTTGCCAGGTTTTTTCGAACCATTCATCAAAAGGAAAACGGAAGCCTTGTTTAGGGCGGTTGATAACCCAGCTTGGAAGTTCAGGCACACTCTCAATTAATAATTTTTTACCAAACTTGAGTCGAACATCGGCATCAATTTCAGATATTTGATCTATGAAAACGCGGTCTATAAATGGAACCCTGAGCTCCAAGCCCCATGCCATGCTGGCAACATCGCTATCTCTGAGAAGTTGGTTGCGAAGGTATGACGTTAATTCTAAATGGCTGATATTGTCAGCGAGGGCCTGATGTTTTGGCTCAGATACCGCGACACTTTTTGGGGCTTGTTTACACAGCCGCTCAGTCAGCTCGTACGCCTCAGAAACTGAGAATATTCCGCGTAAGCTTTGATGCGCTGCAGACAAAGAGCCCGGATTGTTTAAGATGTCACCAATGCGCCTTTGACGTGGCGTTAGAATTTTGTACAGGCCTCTACTCAGCGGTTTTATCAAGAAGCCTAACTTACTTAGCGATTGACCCTTTTTAATCATCTCCGGTAATCGTTCAAAGGAGGGGTAACCAGCAAATAATTCGTCACCCCCAAGGCCAGAAAGTATTACTTTCTCTCCGTGATCCTTAGCAAGCTTTGAAACACAGTAGGTGTTAAACGCATCTATCGTCGGCTGATCAATGTCGATCAAAAATTGATCAAATAAGGTTTTGGCTAGGTCGGGCGTCATCACCAGCTCAGTGTGGTTTGTACCAAAATGCTTGGCGACGCGTTTGGCGACATCGCCTTCGTTCCACTCGGGATTTTCGAATGCGAGAGAGTATGTATTAATCGGTGATTTACTGAGCTTGCTGGCGATCGCAACAATCGCCGTTGAGTCTATTCCACCGCTTAAAAATACGCCTACCGGAACATCGCTAACTAAGTGGGCGCGGATACTGTGCTCCAGAGCGCTACGAGTTATTTCCACTGCTTTGAAGCGACTTGAATGAGTGTCGCTAAAGCTTAAGTTCCAATAGCGCGTTAATTTTGCTTTGCCAGCTTTCCATGTCAAATGGGTGCCAGCAGGTAGCATCTTGATGTTTTTAATCAGTGTTTGAGGTTCTGCCACTGAGCCTCTCAACAAATAGGTCATAACCCCACGCCTTGATAGCTTTTTTGAGCTATAGCCGGACGCCAATACTGATCGAAGTTCGGATGCAAACACCAAGCTGCCGACGGTCATTAAATAGTAGAACGGTTTTATTCCGAGCGCATCGCGAGCGGCAAAGGCGCTTTGCTCGTGTTCATCCCAAATTACAAAGGCAAACATTCCACGTAAAAGCTGTACGCAGGCGGCGCCCTTTTTAATAAACAACTTTAGAATTACTTCGGTATCTGAGTTGCTGCTGAATTTCTCGCCTTCAAGCTCTAATTGGCTACGTAACTTTTTGTAGTTATAAATTTCGCCATTGTAGGTAATGGTATAGCGCTTATCTTGCGAGTTCATGGGCTGATGGCCGCCCTCGCTCAAATCGATAATCGACAGTCGTGTATGAGCTAAACCCGCACTGTAGGAGGGCGAAAAATACGCGCCTTTATCGTCTGGGCCGCGATGTGATAGTCCGTCTTGCATTGCCTTTAGGCTAGCTGCACGTTTCTTAATTGAGCTTGGATCCAGCGCCTTAGCGCCTTTCGCTTGTCCATCATTTTGCGCTGTATAGCTTAGTATTCCTGCGATGCCGCACATAATATGTTTTTGATTTA